>CALDKR010000062.1 GCA_937898095.1 uncultured Rhodoluna sp. | reverse complement strand
CGCGTCGTTGGAATGAAAGCCGTACCCGTGGTTCAAGTAGACCTCGGCTTTGTGCCACGGCCCCAACACCAGCCCCAGTTTGGGCGAGGTCATGTGCGCACGGGTGTGGCCCGAATGCTGAGGCAGGCTCGACTGCACATCGAACTGGTAGGCATCGGCGCGCAGGCCCGCGATGGACCGCAACCAGGGCAGCCAGCGCACCTCGTTCTGGAACCACAGCGCCGTGCTGCGCTGCCAGACCTGGTCTTGCCGCAGGGTGCTCAGCACCTCGCGTTCACGCGGGCTCAAGTTTGCGTTTTTGAAGTCTTGGTCGCCGTCGATAGCCGCAGTGGTTTGAATGGTGTTCACATAGACACCATCGGCAACGAGTCGAATGGCAGAAATTAGATCATTCATCGATGACGCCTTCGGCACCAAAGTTGCCGCACCGGCTCTAAGGGCAGCACGAATCAACGACTGCTTGTCGGCGATGCTGTAGATAACAACCTGCGGCCCAGCCTTGATAATTCGCTGCACATTGTCTTCGACAATTGATCCGTCAGCTAGCGAAAGGTCAAGCACCACAACGTCGCATCCGTGAGTGCCCTGACTCAAGAGTTCGGTCACGGTTGACGCCGAGCAGCAAAGGTCGATGCCGTTTTCAGCGCAAGCACCCTTGAACCCCAAACGAATTGCTTCGTGGTCGTCAACGATCGAAACGCAAAGTTTGCGTTCGAGATCAAGGGCTTTGAGCTGAGACATTATTTGCGCACCAAACTCGCAATCGCTTCAACGTGGTGGGTGTGCGGAAACAAGTCGAAGGCACGAAGCTGTTTTAGCTCATAACCGCCGGCAAGCAGTGGCTTGAGGTCGCGAGCAAGTGCAATCGGGTCGCAGGCGACATAAACAAGGTGCTTTGGTGCCAGCTCAATTAGCTGACCAACGACCTTTGCGCCGGCTCCGGCGCGTGGAGGGTCAATAATCACCGTGGCATCTTCGAGCGTCGCTTTAGCCTTGGCCATCTCACTGACCTTTTGGTTCATGTAGCGCTCAACTGGGGAGCAAATCGCCTTGGCTTTTGATATGTCTGAAAGGTTCAAAATCGCATCATCGGTTGCCTGCTTGAACGATTCAACAGTGGTGACTTTGATGCCGGTGCCAAATTTTGCGGCGAGCGCGCCAGAGAACAATCCGACACCGCCATACAGGTCTAGATTGTCGGCGGCTGGGTCAAAGCCGACTGCTGAGACCATCGATTGAACTGCCTCAGTGAGAACCTCGGCTGCCTTTTTGTGAACCTGCCAAAAACCGCCACCGCTGATGCGATAGGTGCGGCCGCCGGTGCGCTCGATAAGGCGCTCGTCACCTTTGAGCTTGTTGTCGACCTTGTATTGAATCTGCCCGGTGTTCGAGGTAGCGACCTCAACCTTTTTGGCATTCTGAAAATTGCGCTTGTGCATTTCAAGCTCACGAATGTCTTCGACTGCCAGTGGCAAGTCTTTGACTCGAACAACCTCGTGGCTGCGCTCGCGATAAGGTCCAACGTTGCCGCCCTGATCAACGTGCAGTTGCACGCGGGTGCGATAACCCAAGCCGTTGGCTTCGTCGTCGCCAGGGGCTGCCTCGACTTCAACACGCAACTTGATGCCGGCCATGCGGTCTAGGGCTTCTTCGAGAACGTCAGCTTTCAGTTCACGCTGGCGGGCAAGTTTGATGTGACCGAATTCGGCACCGCCCGCTCCCCCTGGGCCAGCTTCTTTCCATACCGGTGCAACGCGGTCTGGCGAGGCAACCAAAATTTCAGTCGGTTCAGCTCGACAAAATGAGCCGCCGCGGTCTTCATAAACCAGCGCCTTCACTTTTTCGCCAGGCAAAACATGTGACACAAAAACCACACGCCCCTCGTGGCGAGCTACAAAGATTCCGCCGTGGGCGACCTTCTCAATTTCGAGTTCAAGATTCTGGCCGACCCAGTTAATAGTTTTAGACACCCTCTGAGGTTACCCGAACACCGCTTGGCGCCCATGCGCAAGGCGCCAACCGACTAGGCAGAATCTGGCAAACTGATGCGGTGACCAAACTCGTGCTTGCCTCAACCTCACCCGCCCGACTAGCCCTGCTTCGCGCGGGCGGAATCGAGCCAGTGACCATTGCCCCTGGCGTTGATGAAGATGCCGCCGTTGAGGCAGCGACAGCGGCGGGTTTGATTTCAAACACTGCCGAAATGGTGCAGTTTTTAGCCAAAGCCAAAGCCGAGGCCGTGGTCGATCGCATCGAGGCCCAGGACGCATTGATCATCGGCTGTGACTCTTCGCTCGAGTTTGATGGCGAGGCACTCGGCAAACCGCATGAACCCGAGGTCGCCATTGAGCGCTGGCGCCAGATGCGCGGTCGCGCGGGCACTCTGTTCAGTGGGCATTGGGTTATCGACAATCGCGAACCTCAGCCGGGGCAGTTGCCGCCGGCAGCGGGCCGCACCTCGAGCACAATCGTGCACTTCGCCGACATCACCGATGCCGAAATCAACGCGTATGTCGCCACCGGTGAGCCACTAAAGGTGGCAGGCGCATTCACAATCGACGGAATCGGCGGGGCATTCATCCGCAGTATTGAAGGCGATAGCCACACTGTGGTTGGTCTTTCGCTATCGACACTGCGTGACCTAAGCATTCAGCTCGGAGTCGACTATTCGAGTCTTTGGCGAGTATCACAGTAGATTTTTGGTTTTTTTGTGTTTGCCTGCCAATAAATAGGTGAATTCTGGCAATAGAGTTGGGCATTATGACTGCAACCGCAACCAGAAAAATCACAAAAGTTCTTATCGCCAACCGCGGCGAGATCGCAGTGCGCATTGCGCGCGCGGCTAAGGACTCAGGCATTTCATCGGTTGCGGTTTATGCCGATCAAGATCGTGACGCACTGCACGTGAAGCTAGCTGATGAGGCCTATGCCCTGCACGGCACCACCGGTCCAGAGACATATTTGGTCATCGAAAAAATTCTTTCAGTCGCCAAAAAGTCAGGCGCCGACGCTGTTCACCCGGGCTATGGATTTTTGGCTGAAAACGCCTCGTTCGCGCAGGCAGTTATCGATGCCGGTTTGATTTGGATCGGCCCATCACCAGCAGCCATCGAAGCGCTTGGTGACAAAGTTTCAGCTCGTCACATCGCCGAAAAGGTTGGCGCTCCCCTAGCTGCCGGAACCCTAAACCCGGTAAACGATGTTTCAGAGGTTCTAGATTTCGTAGCCAAGCACGGCGCACCGATTGCCATTAAGGCTGCCTATGGTGGTGGTGGTCGCGGCATCAAGGTTGTTTATGATGCAGCCGATGCAGCCGAGCTCTTTGAATCAGCCACCCGCGAGGCCATCGCAGCCTTCGGTCGTGGCGAGTGCTTCGTGGAGAAGTACCTCGACGAGCCTCGTCACGTGGAGACCCAGTGTCTCGCCGATGCTCACGGCAACGTCGTCGTTGTGTCTACTCGTGACTGCTCACTGCAGCGTCGTCACCAGAAGCTAGTCGAAGAAGCCCCGGCTCCGTTCCTCACCGAAGATCAGGTCAAGCGTCTCTACGATTCCTCGAAGGCAATCCTCAAGGAAGTCGGCTACCAGGGCGCGGGCACCTGTGAGTTCCTCGTCGCTCAAGACGGCACCATTTCATTCCTCGAGGTAAACACTCGTCTGCAGGTGGAGCACCCGGTCTCCGAAGAGG
>CALDKR010000061.1 GCA_937898095.1 uncultured Rhodoluna sp. | reverse complement strand
TAGTGCTCGGTGAGAGTTTGGGCAGTTTTGCAGCTAACGTGCACGCGTGGCCAAATGGGTATGCCGTTGGCATCGAAGTCAACGCCTCACACAGTCGCTCTGCAACAGAAGGTTTTGTAATCGGAACGGCAACCGCAATTACATTGGGTCGCACTCTAACCGTTCACGAAATTGCCATCACTGACGAAGCCGGAAAAAGGCTTTCGACGGTGCGAATTACGAACCTGATTCGACCTTCGGAGTCCCCAGCTGTTCAATAACGGTCTGAGCAACCTCTTGCATGGTTAGTCGGCGGTCCATCGAGGCTTTTTGAATCCAGCGGAACGCCTCTGGCTCGGTTAGGTTCATTTTCTCGTTGAGCAGGCCTTTTGCGCGATCAACAAGCTTGCGAGTTTCAAAGCGCTCATTTAGATCAACAATCTCGGCCTCTAGGGCAATCATTTGAGAGTGGCGACTTAGGGCTAGTTCAACCGCCGGCAACAAATCGTTTGGCGTGAATGGCTTGACGATATAGGCCATAGCGCCTGCCTCATTGGCTCGCTCAACAAGCTCTTTTTGGCTAAATGCGGTGAGCAAGACGATGGCCACTTTGTCGTCTTTCAACTTTTCAGCCGCACCGAGCCCATCGAGGTTTGGCATCTTGATGTCAGTCACTAGCAGATCTGGCTTGTGAAGCTTGACCAGCTCAACCGCCTCGAGTCCGTCTTTTGCCTCAGCAACAACATCAAACCCAGCTTCTTTGAGGGTCTCAACGATGTCCATGCGAATCAGGGCTTCGTCTTCGGCGACCACTACCCTGCGCTGATTGATTGAATTTGCCATGGGCATACTTTATTTGATTTTCTGCGCCCCTCGAACCCATTTCCTAAAGTATGATTTTCAAGTTAGTTCAAGCCGAAGTGGCGAAATGGCAGACGCGGAGCACTCAAAATGCTTTTCCGAAAGGAGTGCGGGTTCAAGTCCCGCCTTCGGCACAAAATCATAAAGACCCCGCCAGGGGTCTTTATTTTTTTGCCAAGAAGGCGGGACCATATGGAAGTCCGCTCCGGCGAGTAGGCAAACGAAGTTTGCTAACTCGCCTTCGGCACAAGAAAAAAAGACCCCCGAAAATTCGGGGGTCTTTTTTCTTAGCTTAGTTGCGCTGGTATCCAGGCGCAGCCTCGTTGACTGCATCGCCAACGCGGTGAACGCGAAGCGAGTTGGTTGAACCAGGAATGCCCGGTGGAGTTCCGGCGACAACCACAACTTCGTCGCCAACCTTGCACTTGCCCTCGGCAAGCACGATCTCGTCGACCTGGTGCATCATTTCGTCGGTGTGCTTGACCGGTGAAACTAGGTAGGTGTGAGCGCCCCATACAAGTGATAGGCGGTTGCGAACGGTCTCTGAAGGCGTGAATGCCAAAACAGGAACCGATGAGCGCAAGCGCGAAACACGACGCAGTGAGTCACCAGACTCGGTGAACACGCAAACGTAACGTGAGCCCAGTAGCTCGGCAATCTCAGTGGCAGCTAGTGAAACAGCGCCAGAGTGGGTGTGCGGGCGGGTGCCAAGGCCGGGGATGCGGTCAAGGCCGTTGTCTTCGGTTGACTCGATGATTCGAGCCATAACCGATACTGCCTCAACTGGCCAGGCGCCAACAGAGGTTTCGCCTGAAAGCATCACTGCGTCTGCACCATCAAGCACGGCGTTTGCAACGTCAGAAGCCTCTGCGCGAGTTGGGCGTGAGTTCTCAATCATGGTCTCAAGCATCTGAGTGGCAACAATGACTGGCTTTGCCCAGCGACGTGAAAGTTCAACAGCGCGCTTCTGAACTAGCGGAACCTGCTCTAGCGGAAGCTCGACACCGAGGTCACCACGGGCAACCATGATTGCGTCGAATGCGTCGATGATTTCTTCTAAGTTGTCGACTGCCTGCGGCTTCTCGATCTTTGCGATGACTGGCAAGAATTTGCCCTCTTCATTCATGATCTCGTGCACGCGGGTGATGTCTGCCGCGTCACGAACGAATGACAGTGCAATCATGTCAACACCGAGTTTGATTGCCCAGCGAAGGTCAGCCTCATCTTTTTCTGACATAGCTGGGACATTCACGGCAACACCTGGGAGGTTAATGCCCTTGTTGTTTGAAACTGGGCCAGGAACCTCAACCACGGTAGTCACGGTCGTGTCGGTGACTTCAGTCGCGCGAAGGCCAACCTTTCCGTCGTCAATCAGCAGCACATCGCCTGGTTTTACGTCACCAGGAAGGCCCTTGTAGGTAGTTCCTGAAATGTTCACGTCACCGAGGATGTCGTCGATGGTGATCTTGAAAGTTGCGCCCTTTTCGAGCATTACAGGGCCATTAGCGAACTTGCCAAGGCGAATCTTCGGACCCTGAAGGTCAACAAAGATTCCAACTGCCTTGCCAAGATCAGCAGCAGCCTTGCGAACAGTGCGATAGATCTCTTCGTGCACGTCGTAGCTGCCGTGACTTAGGTTCATTCGAGCGACGTCAACGCCGGCTTCGATAATGGCGCGAATGTTCTCATAGCTTGAGGTTGCCGGTCCTAGGGTGGCAACAATCTTTGCGCGTCTCATTGGTTCCTTCTCATTTTCTCCCCGACGTTCGTCGGAAGCTCTTAGCTGTAGACCGAAATTGGTCTATCGGTTGGCTTTACCGGCGATGGCAACTCTGTGCTGCCCTCGAGGTAAGTATCAATTGCAGCCGCTGCGGCACGACCCTCGGCAATTGCCCAAACAATTAGGCTCTGACCGCGACCTGCGTCACCGGCTACAAATACTCCATCAGCGTTGGTCGACCAATTTTGGTCGCGCTTTAGGTTGCCACGAGAGTCGAGTTCAGTGTGTGATTGCTCTTCAATGAGATCACCCTCGACTCCAGTAAAGCCAAGTGCCAGAAGCACGAGATCTGCTGGAAGTACTCTTTCAGTGCCTGCCTTAGGCAGGCGTTTTCCGTCTACAAATTCGGTCTCGGCAACCTTTACTCCGGTCACCTTTCCGTTTTCGCCAACGAATTCTACGGTTGAGGCAAGATACTGACGCTCACCAAATTCTTCGTGCGCTGACGCGACCTCAAACAACGTTGGCATGGTTGGCCAAGGCTGATTAGCTGGGCGCTCTTCTGCAGGCTGCTTGCCGATTGCCAAAGTGGTGACAGAAATGGCCCCTTGACGAGTTGCGGTTCCGAGGCAGTCGGCTCCGGTGTCGCCACCACCAAGAATGATTACATTCAAGCCATCGGCGTGAATCTGGTTTTCTAGCTGTTCGCCAGCCACAGCTCGGTTGCCCTGGGTGAGATATTCCATTGCAAAGTGCACACCCGAAAGCTCACGACCAGGAATATTTAGGTCGCGAGGCTTGGTCGCTCCGGTGGCCACTAGAACTGCGTCATAGCGGCTTCGAAGGTCTTCCCAGGTGATGTCGACGCCGATGTTTACGCCTGCACGGAATCGAGTTCCCTCGGCCTCCATTTGCGCTAAACGACGGTCGATGTGGTGCTTCTCCATCTTGAAATCTGGGATGCCATAGCGAAGCAGTCCACCGATTTTGTCATCGCGTTCGTAAACCGCAACTGTGTGGCCGGCGCGAGTGAGCTGCTGAGCTGCAGCTAGTCCGGCTGGCCCTGAGCCCACCACGGCTACAGTCTTGCCGGTTAGGCGCTCAGGTGCGTGTGACTTTACAAAACCGGCATCAAAGGCATCATCGATGATTGAAACCTCAATCTCTTTGATTGTGACTGCAGGCTGATTGATGCCGAGTACGCAGGCGCTCTCGCAAGGAGCTGGGCAAAGACGACCGGTGAACTCAGGAAAGTTGTTGGTCTTGTGCAGGCGCTCAATTGCTCCGTGCACATCTTCGCGCCAGGTTAGGTCGTTCCACTCAGGAATCAAGTTGCCAAGTGGGCAACCCTGATGGCAAAAAGGAACACCGCAATCCATGCATCGAGATGCCTGGGCGACTAACTTGCCCTTATCGCGACGCTCATAGACCTCTTTCCAGTCCATGATTCTCACGTCGACCGGGCGGCGCTTTGCAGTTTCACGCTCAGTTACTTTTAGAAATCCGCGTGGATCAGCCATTGGTAACCTCCAAGATTTCTTTCCATACTGAATCTGAGTCTGGATCAATGCCGGCATCGCTTGCTTTAGCTCGAATCGCCAAAACGTTGGCGTAGTCACGTGGCAAAACGCGAACGAAGTGTTCAAGCTCGGCGTCGAAGTTGTCGAGAATTCGGCGAGCAACTGAAGAGTCAGTCTCGGCAACGTGAATCTCAAGCAGAGACCTGAGTTTTTCGACGTCGGCCGACTCAAGCGCTGAAAGCTTGAGTTCATTGGCTGCCAGTGCCTCGTGGTTCACGCGATCGGCGCGCAGCTTGTAGACATAAGCCACACCGCCTGACATGCCGGCGCCAAGGTTGCGGCCGGTCTTGCCTAGGATCACTGCAACACCACCGGTCATGTATTCAAGTGCGTGGTCACCGACACCTTCAACGACAGCGCTGATGCCAGAGTTGCGAACCAAGAATCGCTCGCCAACGATGCCGCGCAAGAAGATTGAACCGCTGGTTGCGCCATAGCCAATCACATTGCCGGCGATGATGTTCTCTTCAGCTGCAAAGCTGCTGGTGCGATCAGGGCGCACAACAATTTGACCACCCGAAAGACCCTTGCCGACATAGTCGTTGGTGTCACCCTCGATGGTTAGCTTGATTCCCTTCGGCACAAAAGCACCAAATGACTGGCCGGCTGAACCCTTGAGGCTGATGTCGATGGTTCCGTCTGGCAATCCAGTAGCACCATATCGCTTGGTTAGCTCGTTGCCCAACATTGTTCCGACTGCTTGGTCGACGTTGGTGATAGGCAGAGAAATTTTGACCGACTGTGCATCTTCAAGAGCGGCTTTGGCGCTAGCAATCAGCTGGTGGTCGAAGTGCTTTTCAAGCTCGTGGTCTTGAACCGTGATGCGGCGTGGTGATGCGTTTTGGCTGACTTTAGGTGCCGCCAAAATCGGAGTTAGGTCGAGGCCATCTGCCTTCCAGTGTTCAATCGCGCGATTCATGTCGAGCAGGTCGACGCGACCAATAGCCTCATCGAGCGAACGAAGACCAAGTGCAGCCAAGTGCTCGCGAACTTCTTGAGCCAAGAACTCGAAGAAGTTCACCACGAACTCTGGCTTGCCAGTGAAGCGCTCACGCAAAACTGGGTTCTGAGTTGCAACACCAACTGGGCAGGTGTCTAGGTGACAAACGCGCATCAAGATGCAGCCTTCGACCACCAACGGAGCAGTGGCGAATCCGTATTCTTCAGCGCCAAGCAAGGCGGCAATGATGACGTCTCGGCCGGTCTTCATCTGGCCGTCAACCTGAACCGAAACGCGGTCACGAAGGTTGTTAAGCATCAAAGTTTGCTGAGCCTCAGCAAGGCCGAGCTCCCATGGGGTTCCAGCGTGCTTCAGCGAGTTCAGTGGGCTTGCGCCGGTTCCGCCGTCGTGGCCAGAAACCAGGATGACATCAGCTTTTGCCTTAGCAACACCCGCGGCCACAGTGCCGATGCCGACCTGCGAAACCAGCTTGACGTGCACGCGTGCCTGACGGTTTGCGCGCTTTACGTCGAAGATCAACTGCTTCAAGTCTTCAATCGAATAGATGTCGTGGTGTGGCGGTGGCGAAATTAGACCAACGCCGGCAGTGGCATGACGAGTGCGTGCGATCCACGGATAAACCTTGGTGCCCGGAAGCTGACCGCCCTCACCTGGTTTTGCGCCCTGCGCCATTTTGATCTGAATGTCGTCGGCGTGGGTTAGATACATCGAAGTCACGCCGAAACGACCAGATGCAACCTGCTTGATTGCACTGCGGCGCTTGGGGTCAAGCAAACGCTCAACGTCTTCGCCGCCCTCGCCGGTGTTTGACTTGGCACCAATGCTGTTCATCGCAATCGCAAGAGTTTCGTGGGCCTCTGGTGAGATCGAGCCATAGCTCATCGCGCCAGTTGAGAATCGCTTCATGATTGATTCGATCGGCTCAACTTCGCTGATGTCGATTGCTGGGCGAACACCCTCGCGAAGCATGAACAAACCGCGCAGAGTCATGAGTCGCTCAGACTGGTCATCGACTAGCTTGGTGTATTCGCGGAACAAGTCGTATTGCTTGGTGCGAGTTGAGTGCTGAAGCTTGAACACAGTCTCTGGGTTGAAAAGGTGCGGTGGGCCTTCACGGCGCCACTGATATTCGCCACCGGTTTCAAGGCTCTCGTGCACGTTTACTGCCTGCTCAACCGGATAAGCGCTTGAGTGACGAGCGGCGATTTCAAGGTGAATGACCTCGATGCCAATGCCGCCGAGTTGGCTGGTCGTGCCGGTGAAATATGTGTCGACAAACTCTTGGCTTAGGCCGATTGCCTCGAAGCACTGTGCGCCTGAATATGACGAGACGGTTGAGATGCCCATCTTCGACATAATCTTCAAAACGCCCTTGCCAAGACCCTTGATGAGGTTCTTTGACGCCTGCTCGATAGTCAAGCCTGCAAGCTGACCATTCTTGACCATCTGCTCGCAAGATTCCATAGCAAGGTATGGGTTGATTGCTGCAGCGCCATAACCAATAAGAGCGGCCACGTGGTGCACTTCGCGAACGTCGCCAGCCTCAACGACAAGGCCAACCTTGGTGCGGTTGCCCTTGCGAATTAGGTGGTGGTGAACAGCCGATGTGGTCAATAGCGACGGAATCGGCGCCATTTCGCGGTTGCTGTCGCGGTCAGAGATAATCAAATAGCTCGCGCCGTCTGCAATCGCTTCATCAACCTCAGTAAAGATTTCGCGGATGCGCGCTGCTAGCGCCTCTGGACCGCCATCGACTCGGTAAAGACCGCGAACGGTGAACGGGCGGCCCGCTCCTGGCATTTCATCGATGTGCTGAATTTTGGCTAGCTCATCGTTGTTGATCACCGGAAAATCGACGATGACCTGCTGTGCGTGTTCAGGGGTAGCCGAAAGCAAGTTGCGCTCAGGCCCGATGCCAGTTGACAGCGAGGTGACAACCTCTTCGCGGATTGAGTCAAGTGGCGGGTTTGTGACCTGTGCGAACTGCTGAACGAAGTAGTCAAAAAGCAAGCGCGGGCGGTCAGAAATTGCTGCAATCGGAGTGTCTGAACCCATAGCGCCCAGTGGCTCGGCACCGGCACGGGCCATTGGGGCTAGCAAAATTCGAAGCTCTTCTTCGGTGTAGCCAAAGGTGCGCTGACGGCGGTTGACTGACGAAGCAGTGTGAGCGATGTGCTCGCGCTCAGGAAGCTCTTTTAGGGTGATGCGGTTCTCTTCTAGCCACTCTCCCCATGGCTCTAGTGAAGAAATCTCGGCTTTGATTTCGTCGTCTTCGATCAGGCGACCGTTTGCGGTGTCGACCAGGAACATGCGGCCAGGCTGCAGGCGACCCTTGCGAACGACCTTTGCTGGGTCAACGTTTGCGACACCAATTTCAGATGCCAATACCACCAGACCATCGTCAGTGATTAGATAGCGACCTGGGCGCAAGCCATTGCGGTCTAGAGTTGCGCCAACCAGCTTGCCATCGG
>CALDKR010000060.1 GCA_937898095.1 uncultured Rhodoluna sp. | reverse complement strand
CCTGCACCTCGTGCAACTGGTCCTGGAATACTTCGCGCATCTCTGCCCCTTTCGTGACAAGACTCCCAGCGAAAGGCTAACAGATGGTGAACTGTCGCTAAACGTGCGACTAAAAACGCTTCACCTCACCTATTTACAGAAATTGAATCCAACATCAAGGCCTAGTGTTAACCTTGTGAACTATTGGGTTTGGCTTGCGGCACTTGGCGGATTTGCTGTCGGTTGCTTGCTTGTGCTCGGGTTGTTCACGCGAACTCTAAGGCGCGCTGACCTACACCTAAATGAAGACCGCGAAAACATGGTGGATGGCGCCACCGAGGTTCTCGATGTGCTTGCATCTGCCGGTCTGGTTATCGGTGCAACCGACACTGTGATTCGAGCAACTGATGGCGCACTAGCTATGGGCTTGGTGAACAACCGAGTTCTTGTTCACAAGAAATTGCGTGAATTAGTCGCCACCGCGCGCGCGGCAGCAGAACCTGTAAGCCTCGAAACCACAATCACCAGCGGCCTCAGAGGCAACACCACCTGGGTTCACGTTCGTGCGGCAAAGATGAGCAGCGACAACATTCTCCTGCTTGTAGATGACCGCACCGAAGCTCACCGACTCGATGAAACCCGACGTGACTTCATCGCAAACATTTCGCATGAACTGAAGACACCGATCGGCGCTATCAGTCTGCTGTCTGAGGCGCTTCAGGACGCATCCGATTCGCCTGAAATGGTCAAAAAGTTCTCTGGCGATTTGCACCGCGAATCCAAGCGTCTCGGTTCACTTGTCAAAGAGATCATTCAACTCTCACGTTTGCAATCGGCTGAGGTGGCAAGCAGCGCAAAGCTCGTTGAGTTGCATGAGGTCATAAGCGAGGCCGTCGAACTAAACAAACACAGCGCAGAAGCAAAAAACATCAAAATTGGTGTTGATGCGCCAACCGGCGTCTTCGTTTTCGGCGACCACAGTATGCTCGTCACCGCGGTTCGCAACCTGATTGAGAACGCAATCGCATATTCAGATGGCAACTCGCAAGTTGGCATCGGTCTTGCTGTCTCGCAAAATATCGCCGAAATCGCTGTGACAGATAGTGGCCTGGGCATATCGGCCGAAGACCAAAAAAGAATCTTTGAGCGTTTCTATAGAGTCGACCCTTCGCGTTCGCGCCAAACGGGAGGCACAGGTCTCGGTCTCAGCATCGTCAAGCACGTTGCGCACAATCACCGTGGCGAGATTTCAGTTTTCTCCAAGGTTGGAGTCGGCTCGACCTTCACTTTGCGCATTCCGGTGGCAGGTGCTGCAGCTATTGGAAAGAGTAAGTCTGCAAAGAAGGCCGTAAAAAAGGCCGCCAAGAAATCTGAATCAAGCAACAGTGAAAAGAAATCGAACAAGAAGGCAAAGAAATGACAAAAGTTCTAGTCGTTGAAGACGAACAGTCACTGCGCGAACCACTCGTCTATCTGC
>CALDKR010000059.1 GCA_937898095.1 uncultured Rhodoluna sp. | reverse complement strand
GCGCAACTCGTGAGCCCCCAAACCTTCATTTATAAGCCGGGCAGAGGTGGTATATTTCTAGTCAAGGTTTACCTCATCTGCTCCCGGAAGATACGGGCTAATCGGAGGCAGTTCGTCTAGTGAGTTGATGCCCAGGGTTTGCAAAAATAACTCTGTAGTTCCAAAGTTGACGGCACCAGTTTCCGAGTCAGTGTATAACTCAGTGATCAATCCCCTACTCAGCAGAGTGCGAACCACAGAATCTACGTTTACGGCACGAATCGACGCCACTTGCCCACGGGATATTGGCTGCTTGTAGGCAATAACCGCGAGTGTCTCTAGTGCAGCTTGACTGAGTCGAGTTGGGTTTTCATTCGCCACAAACATCTTTACGGCCCAGTCGTACTCGGCGCGCACATAAATTCGCCAGCCGCCTCCGATTTCACGAAGCTCAAAACCTTTTGTGCGCTCGCCCGATACCCCTGCATATTCTTGGGCAAGCTCATCAACGGCAACGCGAATTTCATTCATTGGGCGCTCTAGCGCGGTGGCTAAAGCAACGAGAGAAATCGGGGCATCTGTAATCATCAAAATTGCTTCGATTGCCGATTTGAGGGTTTCAGCATTAATTTCGTCAATAGTTGTCGGTGTGGTGTTTGAATCAAGCGCCATAGTCAGCTCCAAGTGTTGCAAGTTGTTCATCGTCAAAGTTTTCAGCTCGCCAGGTGAGTTTCAAATCGCCCAGCGGTGACTCTTGCTCAAACGAGATGGCGGTCAATCGATACAGCTCCAGAATGGACAAGAATCTGGCGACGACTATTGCCCGATCTTTTACAGAAGCAATGATCTGCCTAAAGCTCAGACCATTGCTCGATCGAAGCATTCTGATTACCTCTTCAGCTTGCTCACGAATGCTTACCCTTGGCGCATGAAGGTGCGTGAGACCTACCGAAGGAATGTGTTTTGGCGTTAGCGTTTCTTCAGCAAGTCTCGCGAACTCATCCAGCGTTAGATTCCAAATGAGTTCAGGTTTTTGCTCTCTAAATCGTGTCTCAATAGGAACATCGCGAGAAACGCGATTTTCTTCAAGGGTTATCGCGGCGTTGAACCAGGCGGCAATCTCTTTAAATGCACGGTATTGAAGCAGCTTGGCAAAAAGCAAATCTCGAGCCTCAAGGAGTGCAACATCTTCTGCATCAACAACTTCGCCTTTCGGCAGCAGACCTGCAATCTTTAGGTCAAGCAAAGTTGCCGCTATGACTAAAAATTCACTTGCCTGGTCAAGCTCTTCGTCATCGTCGAGGCCCTTCAAATATGAGATGAATTCATCCGTGACGCGACTTAGGGATACTTCAGTGATGTCTAGCTCGTGCTTAGAAATCAAACTTAGAAGCAGATCAAATGGCCCTTCGAAGTTTCCAAGGTTTACCGCAAAGCCTGAGCCAGTTTCACTCAAGTCGGTCAGGTTGTTTTTAAGGGGCACAGCCACGAGAAACCAATTCTCTGGCGACGGTGCGATAGGCCTCAGCCGCTTCTGAGCTTGGTGCAAACGCCGTGATTGGCGTCTGCGCTACCGTCGCGTCCGGAAATTTGACCGTGCGGTGAATGACGCTACGGAAAACTTTTTCGCCAAATGCCTCGTGAAGTCGCTCGAGCACCTCACGTGAGTGCAACGTCCTGCCATCAAACATCGTTGCCAGAATTCCATCCAACTGCAATGCCGGGTTCAAGCCCTCTTGCACCTTCGAGATGATGTCTTCAAGAATTGCCACGCCGCGCAGGGCAAAGAACTCAGATGCCAGCGGGATTATTACGCCGTGTGCAGCAGTTAGTGCGTTGACGGTTAGCAAACCAAGTGACGGCTGACAGTCAATTACGATTACGTCGTATTCGTCGATCACAGGCTTTAGAATTCGACTAAGAATTTGCTCGCGTGCGATTTCATTGACCAACTTCATCTCAGCCGCAGATAGTTCGATGTTGGCCGGAATCACATCAAGATTTGCAACTGAAGTTCGCTGAATAGCAGCGCGTGTTTCAATCGTTCGATCAAGCATTAGGTCATAGATGGTCAATGCATCGTGGGCGTTCACGCCGAGGCCCGCTGAAAGAGCACCCTGCGGATCAAAATCCACAAGAAGCACTTTTCGACCATATTCTGCCAACGCTGCAGACATGTTTATCGAGGTGGTGGTTTTGCCTACGCCGCCCTTTTGATTGCACATTGCGATAATTCGAGCCGGACCGTGGCCATTCAGGGGTTTCGGAGTAGCAAAGCGGTTGTCAGCATTCTTGCTTACTTTGGCCATGATTTCCTCCCGAAATTACTGATGCAGATTTCTAATAGCCTACCGCCGAGCTCGAGGGTGCGCTGTCGCATATGCCTCTCTTAGTGCGTCGACCGTAACCAATGTATAAATTTGCGTAGTGGCAACCGAAGAATGGCCGAGAAGCTCTTGAACGACACGCACATCGGCTCCCCCCTCTAGCAAATGAGTGGCAAAAGAGTGCCTAATTGTGTGCGGCGAAATTTCTCCGCTTAGCCCAGCCGCATCGGCTGCGTCAGAGATTATTTGCCAGGCACTTTGGCGACTTAGTCGGCCGCCTCGTTGATTCAAAAACAATGCCGGGGTCGATTTTCCCAAAGCGGCCAGAGCAGGTCTTGTCCTCACCAAATAGGCCTGAAGCGCAACCTGGGCGAACTTACCAACCGGAACAACACGTTCTTTAGAGCCTTTGCCAAACAACCGAACCAGAGTTGGGTCAATCAGATCGTCGAGGTCTAAATTAACTATCTCTGAGACCCTTGCGCCTGTTGCATAAAGCAGCTCGAGCAATGCTCTATTTCTCAATCCAATAGCGTCTTCGGGAGCTGCCAATTCTGGATCAGGACCAGCCGCTCGCAGAAGTGTTTCGATTTCGCTCTGAGAGATAGCTTTAGGAAGTCGCTTTGCAAGTTTCGGCGGCTTCACTCTAGATGCTGGGTTGCCAGAGGCAATGCCTTCATCCAAGAGAAATTTGTGCAAACTCCTGACCGCAGCCATCGAGCGAGCGATGGAGCTTGGATTCAAGCCATATTTAGAATGCAGGATACTTGCAAAATTCAGCACGTGCTGCTCGGACAGTTCATCTACTTGCCGAACCGATTCGACATTCAGAAACTCTAGGTATCTAGCTAAATCTCGACGATACGAATCGGTTGTGTTTTTGGCCAATCCGCGCTCAATAGACAAGTGTCTAATAAAAGATTCGACTGCGACTGAAACGAGAGTCATGTTTAAGCTGCGCCGATGCCTAGCTTGAGCGCAATTGCCATGATCCCAACCTGTGCGGTTGGGCTTTTGATTTGCGATTTCAGCACAGATTCAAGGGCCACTAAGAGCGGAACCCACTCAACATCCATGTCAATTTCTTCACCTTCGAGACTGAAATCGTGCCCCACGTGCTGCAAGTCTTTGGCCAAAAAGATTGAGATGCTCTCTGAGTTGCCCCCGGGCGTTGTGAAGAAATCAATCAAAGGCTCAATGGTGCTTGCTCGATAGCCAGTCTCTTCTAGCAGCTCTCTTTCGGCAGCTGCCAATTTTGACTCACCCGACACGTCTAATAGGCCCGCCGGAAGCTCCCATAGATAACTTTTCACCGGATGGCGATATTGACGAATCATCAAAATTTCATTTTGACCATTTAGGGCAACAACCGCCACCGCTCCGGGGTGATCTACAAATTCTCGAGTGAGGCTTTCAGTACCATATCCGAATGTTTCGCGAACAACATCCCAGATTCGCCCTTTAAAAACCAGTTCGCGTTTGCTGACTTGCAGTTGCGCTAGTTCATCTTTGGGCATCAAAAAACCTAGACGATTTGTGAAGCTTTTTGGCGTTCGATTGCCGCAACTACTAACCCAGAGAAAAGCGGGTGTGCCTTGGTTGGGCGAGATTTAAATTCTGGATGGGCCTGAGTTGCAACATAGTATGGGTGCACTTCACGAGGCAACTCAACGTATTCAACCAAGTGATCGTCTGGCGAAGTTCCTGAGAAAACAAGGCCCGCTTGAGCAATCTGGTCACGATAAGTGTTGTTGACTTCGTAGCGGTGACGGTGACGCTCCTCAGAAGTAGGTGCGTCATAAAGCGATTCGACGATCGAGCCGGGCTTCAGTTTGGCCGTGTAACGACCCAAACGCATGGTGCCGCCCATTTCGCCAGCCTTCAAGATTTCGACCTGCTCTGCGATGGTTGCAATCACAGGATGCTGCGCCTCCGGGTCAAACTCGGTAGACGATGCGCCACTCAAGCCGACGATGTTGCGGGCGTATTCGATCACCATGCACTGAAGTCCAAGGCAGATACCTAGAGTCGGGATGCGCTGTTCGCGAGCGAACTTGAGAGCCCCGAGTTTACCTTCGATGCCTCGAACACCGAATCCGCCGGGAACCAGAACGGCATCGACGTCGCCGAGTTGTTCGCGAGCACCTGCTTCGGTCTCACAGGTGTCCGATGGAACCCACTTGATTTTGACCTTTGCGCGGTTTGCAAAACCACCGGCACGCAGGGCCTCGGTAACCGACAGGTAAGCGTCGGGAAGTTCGATGTACTTGCCAACCATGGCCACGGTGACTTCATGCTTCGGTTCGTGCACCGCATCGAGCACACTCTGCCAGCGACTCCAGTCGACATCTTTAGCCTCGATGCCGAGGTGCTTGATGATGTAAGAGTCGAGGCCCTGATCGTTGAGCACAGTTGGAATGTCGTAGATGCTGCTCGCATCGGCGGCGTTAATGACTGCCTTCAGATCGACGTCACACATGAGCGCGATCTTGTTCTTGATGCCTTCCGGCAGAGTGCGGTCGGAACGACAGACAATCGCATCCGGCTGAATACCGATCGAACGAAGCGTTGCCACCGAGTGCTGGGTCGGCTTGGTTTTTAGCTCACCGGATGGACCGATGTATGGAACCAGCGAGACATGCACGAAGAAGACGTTTTCACGACCAACCTCGTGACGAAGTTGACGGGCTGCCTCGATGAACGGCAGCGATTCGATGTCACCGACGGTTCCACCGATTTCGGTGATGATGACATCTGGTGCGGGGTTTTCGTGCGCCTGAAGGCGCATGCGTCGCTTGATTTCGTCGGTGATGTGCGGGATAACCTGCACGGTGTCACCCAGGTATTCACCAGCACGCTCACGCTTGATTACGCGCGAGTAGATCTGGCCGGTGGTGACGTTAGCCGATTGGCCAAGGTTGATATTCAAGAATCGTTCGTAGTGACCGATGTCGAGGTCGGTTTCTGCACCATCTTCAGTTACGAAGACTTCACCGTGCTGAAACGGGTTCATTGTGCCCGGGTCAACGTTTAGGTACGGGTCGAGTTTCTGCATCACGACGCGTAGACCGCGGGCGGTGAGGAGATTACCTAAACTCGCGGCCGTGAGGCCCTTACCGAGTGAGGAGGCGACGCCTCCAGTGACGAAAATATGCTTACTCGTACCGTGGTCCATCGCGCCTGCCATGGAATTACAGCCTACCAGCGTGAGCATGTCCGAAAAGTCGCAACGCCCGAATCCGTGTAAAGAATTTGTAAAGTTCTTCGAAAAACAGGTTCTAGGCGGTCTCCCCCAGCAGCAAAAGCTCACGGGCGTGACTCTGAGCAGCGCTCGAATCGCTGAGCCCCGAAAGCATGCGGGCGAGTTCTTCGACTCGCTCATCTTGAGTCAGGCTTGACACGTCTGAAACGGTGAATTCTTCGCCCACCGTCTTATTGACTCGCAGGTGGTGGTTCGCAAACGCGGCAACCTGAGCAAGATGCGTGACCACGATCACCTGCGCGGTCTGGGCCAACTGCTTGAGGCGCTTGCCGACTTCGATCGCTGCCGCGCCACCGACCCCTGCGTCAACCTCGTCAAAAATGAAGGTCGGAGCCTGCTCACTTCCGGCCAGCACCACCTCGATGGCGAGCATGATACGAGACAGTTCTCCACCGGATGCAGACTTTGCCACTGGGCGCGGTTCGGCACCCGGGTAGGCGCTCAGCAAAATCGCAACCTGGTCGAAACCCGTCGTGGTGAGTTCGCCCGTTGTGACATCCACCGACACGCTTGCGCCGCCCATGGCCAGTCCGGCCAGTTCGATGGTGATTCTCTGCGACAGGGATGCAGCGGCAGCTCGTCGAAGCTCCGTCAGCCTTGCGCCGAACTCAACCACGCGTGCGTGTTCGTGAGCAACGAGTTCGGTGAGGGCATCCACGGTCTGCTCCGAATTGTCCAACTGCAACAATCGCTGCCCGGCTCGATCGCGATAATCGATCACTTCTTGAAGGCTCGGACCAAAGCGTCGCATCAGTCCGTTGAGTTTGGCGCGCCGTTCCTGCACGGCTTCGAGACTCATCGCGGAATCGGCATCGAGCCCAGCCAG
>CALDKR010000058.1 GCA_937898095.1 uncultured Rhodoluna sp. | reverse complement strand
GACGAGCGTTTCAGTTGCCATCAACCTAGCACCGCAACTTATCGAGAGTTTCAACCGCGTGCGCCGGGCACGCTCACTTCGCGGTCGATCAAGAAAAACTGGTCAGTTGGCTGGGCTGCTGATTCCGGTTCTCGAAGACACCCTCGACCGTTCACTTTTGATGGCAGCAAGCATGGATGCCCGCGGCTTCGGTCGTCGAACCTCTCAAAGCGCACGCGAAGTCGCAATTGCAAGAACACTTGGACTGCTAGCGCTGCTGCTCAACTTGGTTGGCATCTTCATTTTGCTCAGCGGCTTTTCAACCTTGTTGGCGTTGACGCTTTTGGCCGCCGGTCTTGCCTCAGCAGCTATCAGCGTGCGACTGACCTCACGCCGCAACTCGCGCACCAGCATCGCCCGCAGTTCACGTGGAGCTTTGGATGCACTTATTTATGTCGTCTGTGCCCTGGCTCTGGTCATCAACTTTGCGAGTCTGGTGAGGTTCTGATGATTAGCCTCAAGAACTTCACCTTTAGCTATGGCACAGCCGACGAAGCTCGTCTCAATCGCGTCAACCTCGACATCGCGGCAGGCGAGTTTGTGCTCGTCTGCGGCGCAACCGGCAGCGGCAAGTCAACCCTGCTTCGAGCCCTGGTTGGGCTTGTTCCTCACTTCACCGGCGGAACCGCACAGGGCACTAGAACTGTCGACGGCCAAGACTTTAGCCAGGCAATGCCACACGAAACTGCGCACCTGATTGGCTATGTGAACCAGCAGCCAGAGGGCGCATTCGTGGCCGACACAGTGCTCGAAGAGTTGGCCTTCGCACTCGAGCAGTTGGGCGTTGCACGCGACGAGATGATTGAGCGCGTCGACAAAGCCCTTGCCGCCACCGGCCTGACCGAACTTCGCGATCGCAAGCTAATCGAGCTATCTGGCGGTCAGCAACAGCGGGTCGCAATTGCTGCAGCACTAAGCGCAGGACAGAAGATTCTTATCTTGGATGAGCCAACCTCTGCCCTAGACCCGGCATCGGCTCATGAACTTCTCGAGTTCATTCACGAACTATGCCGCACTCAAAACCTAACCGCGATTATTGCCGAACACAGAATCGAACGTTTAGTCGATTTGGTTGATTCGGTTGTCATCGTGAACAGCGATGGCACAGTGAGCAACGCAACGCCGGCCGAGCAATTGGCGAAGTTCAAGTTTGTTCCACCGCTGATTGAACTCGGTCAAAAACTGGAATGGCAGCCAATCG
>CALDKR010000057.1 GCA_937898095.1 uncultured Rhodoluna sp. | reverse complement strand
CTAATCAACCTGCCACCATCTCAAGCTCCACATCACACCTGCTCGGTGGCGGCATTGGTCGGCGGCGGCTCTGGCTCGCCATTGCCAGGTCTTATTTCGATGGCTAATCACGGCGTTCTCTTTCTAGACGAAGCACCAGAATTCAAATTGGCGGTTCTTGAGGCTCTGCGCCAGCCACTTGAATCGGGCGAGGTCATCTTGAATCGATCAGGAGCATCGGCCAGATTTCCCGCGCGGTTTCAGTTAGTAATGGCCGCCAACCCATGCCCTTGCGGCCGACTGTTTAGCTCTGGCAAAACATGCGTTTGCAGCCCCATTCAACGAATTCGATATGGTTCAAAAATCTCAGGGCCACTTTTAGATCGAATTGACATTCGATTTGGCCTTCAGCCAGCAACGCAGACTCAAATGGCAATCTGCCAAAGCGAAGGCGCGACGCGCACATCTGCAGAATTGAAAATCGAAGTCATAAAGGCCCGTGCCGCAGCAGCCGATCGTCTGGCAAAGACCCCTTGGCAGTTGAACTCAAGAATCGCGGGCCCCTATCTGCGACGAAATTTGATGCCCTCTTCGAGTGCGATGCAAAATCTGAATCGTGCGCTCAGCAAGGGTGCAATCAGCATGCGAGCCTATGACCGATGTCTTCGGCTTGCCTGGTCAATTGCCGACCTTGCTGGGCACACCAGCCCCACCAAAGAAGACCTTGCTCAAGCGGTTTATTTTCGAGGTTCCGACAATCCGATGGAGCCAATCTTCTGATGATTAGCTCACTTGAGATTCAAGAGCATCAAGCGTTTGATCGGCTTGGCTTGCTCACTGAGCTAGAACCATCGCAAGATTTGCTGTCGCTGGTCGCATGGAGCATGCTCTGTGAACCAGGCGATGGAACAGCTGGGTTGCTAATTGACCGGCTTGGGCCGAGCAAATCGCTCCAGCTCATAATCGTGAGGTCTAAACCAGAAGAGTTGTTGCAAGCCTTGGTCAAGGCAGGGCACGTGGTCGATAGCGATTCAGAAAAGAAACTATTGAAAGACCTCGCCGATGGCATCGAAAAATGGATCCCGCGCCTAAGTTTTCAGAACCTGCTCAATTTACTTCAGCTGCACGCCAGCATCGGAGGAAAAATTATTTTTGAAAATGAAGCAGAGTGGCCTGCTGGCTTGCTCGACCTTGGTGTTCATCGACCTCGAATGCTTTGGTATCGAGGAAACCGATCGGCAATCGCAAGTGCCAGCAAATCCATCTCAATTGTCGGCTCTAGGGCTTGTTCAAGTTATGGCGAGAAAACCACCCACGAAATGGTCTCTGCAGTTGCAAGTGCCGGTGTCACTGTTATTTCAGGTGGGGCTTACGGAATCGACGCAGCCGCTCATCGAGCAGCCCTTGCTCATGGCACGCCGACAATTGCCATTTTGGCTGGTGGCCTCGACACGCTTTATCCACGAGGCAACACCCAGTTGCTCGATCGCATTATTGCCGAGGGTGCCCTGTTGTCTGAGGTCGCACCAACAGTGACTCCTAGCAAGTGGAGATTTCTGCAAAGAAATAGGCTCATCGCCGCCTCGGCGCAAAGCACATTGGTGGTTGAGGCTGGTTTCAAGTCAGGCGCTAGAAACACAGCGACCCATGCGGCTAGCCTTCAAAGACAAGTGTTTGCGATTCCCGGTCAAATCAATGCCCCTGTGTCGCAGGGTTGCAATTTGTTAATCGCCAACAAGATAGCCGAGTTGATCCAGTGTCCATCAGATTTGCTTGAAATGGCTGGCTTCGCAGATCTGCAGCAAGATTTCGAACTATATGGCTTGGGCGCCCTTGAGACTCGGGCTCTTGATGCAGTTGGCTTTTCACTCATGGGCACCGCCGAAATTGCCCAGTTGGCAGGTCTAACCTCCAACGAGGTCAGGTTTGCGCTGGCAACCCTGCAGCTATCGGGGTTGCTTATTCAGCAGGGTTCCAAATGGATGCGCGCGGGTGGAAGTACAGTTTGAAACATGACCATCTCAGACCTAGAGCTTGCCCGTCAGGGCTTTATTGCTCAGCTCGAGAGCGGCCAGCGTTTTTCAGCCAACACCGTCAAGGCATATGCATCTGACCTGGCAGACCTTTGCGAGTCGCTAATTAGTCAGGGGGTCTCATCAAATTCTGAGCTAGAGCTTGAGCATCTGCGAAGTTGGCTTTGGCAAATCAGCGAACACGGTTTGGCAAAATCAAGCATTGCGCGCAAGAGCGCTGCGGCAAGAGCTTTCACCGCTTGGGCATTCGAGCAGGGGCTGTCTAAAACCGACCCAGGCTTGAGGTTGCGCTCGCCGAAACTCTCAAGCACCTTGCCCAAGGTCGTGTCTCGCGAGTCCATCGCTCATGTTTTTGAGGTTTTGTCACCCAAAGCACTGCCCGATAACCCGACCGGAATTCGCGACTTGCTTGTTGTCGAATTGCTCTATGCGACAGGTGCCCGCGTTAGCGAGATTGCCGCTATTGATTTAGGTGATGTCGATTCTGCAAGAAAAATTATTCGCGTAACCGGAAAAGGCAATAAGCAACGCATGGTTCCGTTTGGTCAGCCTTGCCAAGATGCACTGGATCTCTGGCTAACCTACGGCCGTCGCGAATTCTCGGCATCGGCCCACGAGTCAGCCCTGCTGCTATCCGCCAGAGGCAAACGCCTCGGGGTCAGGCAAATTTACGAGTTGGTTTCAAAGATTCTCGAATCAACGCCAACCGGCAAGGCTGGGCCACACTCATTCAGGCATAGCGCTGCAACTCATTTGCTTGACGGTGGCGCAGACTTGAGGGCAGTTCAAGAGCTGCTCGGTCACGCAAGCCTCGGCACAACACAGATCTATACTCACGTGTCAATCGAGCGCCTCAAACAGGGCTATCAAAACGCTCACCCGCGCGCTTAGCCGATGCGCCCCAGGGGGAGCAGTCGACTGGGGCTCAAACCGCCAATCAGCGCTAGCGGTGAAAGATATTTGCCATTGCTTCTTAGTGAAAAGTGCACACACGTGTCAGGGCAATGCCAAACATAACCAGGCAGGTCATTGCATACGGTTGCTATTGCCTGCCCGAGTCGCACAACTGTGCCGAGAGCTGACGAAGCGCAGACCGGCTCGAGTTCAGAAACAAGATTTAAGTTGTGTTTGATGGTTAAAAGTTTGCGGTTTGCCACCTGCCCGGCAAAGGCAATTGTTCCGTCGGCGGGGGCAAAGATTTGCTCACCAATCGCAACTCGATAATCGACCCCGCGGTGACCGGCTGAATAATCACTATTCGGTTGACGATAGGGGTTAAGCAGATGAATTAGCCCGTGCTTATCTGGTGCGAACGGCAGAATCCAGGTTGTTTTATCGATTGCGCTCGCCGAATTTGCCCCAAAGCTAACGATTGATAATGCGACAACAACCACGGCCGCAGATAATCTCAGCGCGGTCGGCCTAAAAATCGCAGCTCGAGCCGAGCTAAAGCCGAGAGCCTGCATTTGAATGTTCATAAATCGAGCATCTTGCGAACTGCAAAAGATTTGGAATATTTTCTGCAAACTGTGCACAACAGGGCTGGATTTTAGGGCAATTGCGCTGGTATGCTTCTGGAAGCGACATTCATCGCGAAAGCCCTTTTTTCAAGTGCCTTCTAGACGCATGTCGACTTCGCGAGTCGAAACAGATCAGCGCTTTACTCAGTCCAAATTCGTTTGGCAAAGCAGATCCGACTCCAGGTGTGCTGAGCAACCGCCCGGCACAGTCAACTGAGTGGCGCAATTGCGCGCCAAAAAAGGAGAACTGCTCATGGCAGTCGTAACTATTCGCCAGCTGCTTGACAGCGGTGTTCACTTCGGACACCAGACTCGCCGCTGGAACCCAAAGATGCGTCGTTTCATTCTGACCGACCGTTCAGGCATCTACATCATTGACCTTCAGAAGTCATTGACCCACATCGACAAGGCATACGAATTTGTTAAGGAAACCGTTGCACACGGTGGATCTATCTTGTTCGTAGGAACCAAGAAGCAAGCACAGGAAGCAATTGCTGAGCAGGCTCTTCGCGTTGGTCAGCCTTACATCAACCAGCGTTGGTTGGGTGGACTTCTAACTAACTTCGGAACCATCCAGAAGCGTCTTGCACGTCTAAAGGAACTAGAAGTTATGGACTTCACCGGCAAGACCAAGACTGGTCTTACCAAGAAGGAACTTCTTATTCTTCGTCGCGAGAAGGACAAG
>CALDKR010000056.1 GCA_937898095.1 uncultured Rhodoluna sp. | reverse complement strand
GCATCAAGCAGATGTCTTATGTTGCCAACCAAGGCAAGGTCACCTCTTCACTTCTAAGTGACGCCAAGTATGCATTCGGTATCTCGGGATATGCAGACTTCGCACAGTTTGTGAAGGCAGGAACACTTCGCGTTCTTGCAGTAACTGCTCCTCAGAAACTTGACGGCGTTGACGCACCGACATTGGTCTCAAAGAAGGTTGATGTTGTTGTTGAAAACTGGCGCGGAATTATCCTTCCTCCAGGCACCAGCAAGAGCAAGGGCCGCAACCTTGTGATTCGCGCCCTAGATGTCGTCACTCACTCAAAGTCATTCAACGACTACCTAGTTGCTAACGCTGCGTTCAGCAACTTCTTGACCGGAGACGACTTCACTAGCTGGCTTAAGTACCACGAGAGTCGCGTAAGAATCCTTCTTACTGACGTCGGCCTTCTATGAGTTTGACTAAAAAGCAGTCGGCAATGGGGGAGCTGGTTTTTACCAGCTTCCTCTTTGTTGCTGGCGTTGTTGTGCTCTGGGATTCATCCCAGCTTCCTGAATCGATGATGGCTGACTTTGTCGGTTCAAAGACTTTTCCGAGCATTATCGGTTGGGCAATGGTTGTTTTGTCTACCCTGCAGTTGATCTCAGTTGCCAGAGGAAACTTAGGTGAGCCAGAGGGAATCGAGGGCGGCGAATCTGACTCCAAAATCCACTGGAGGCCATTTATTTTGATGGTTGCCGGTTTGCTGTTTTTCGCGATTGGTTTGCCATACATCGGTTTTCCGTTGTCTTCAACAATCACATTCACCCTGATTGTCTATGCCCTGAACCCGAACAAAACAAAGTGGTACAAAGTCGTTTTGATTGCAGTCGCATTCTCAGCAGTCATTTATCTGGGATTCGTATATGCACTCCAAATCGATTTGCCACTGGGCTTTGATTTCAACCAGACCTCGCAAGAAGTCGTAGTAGACGAGGAATGGTAATGGACTTCTCACACTTCTTAGAGGGTTTTCTAAACTCACTAACCCTGACCAATCTAGGTTTCGGCCTGCTTGGCTCGCTGCTTGGAACCTTTGTAGGAGTTCTTCCGGGCATCGGACCCGCGCTTGCAATTTCACTGCTTTTTCCGATCACATATTCGGTGGGCCCTGAAGCTGCACTGATCATGTTCTGCGCTATTTACTATGGCGCGATGTTCGGTGGTTCGACGACATCGATTCTGCTAAACGCACCCGGTGAATCTGGCTCTGTGATGACAGCAATCGAGGGCAACAAGATGGCAAGGGCTGGCAAAGCTGGCGCTGCATTGGCAACCTCTGCCATCGGTTCATTCGTTGCTGGTGCAATCGGCACCGCGATTATTGCAATCGCGTCGCCTGCAATTGCGGCATTGGGCCTAAAGATGACACCGCCAGACTTCTTTGCGCTGATGGTCGCCGCATTCATCACCGTTAGCTCACTGATGGGCAAGTCGATTATTCGAGGGCTATTGGCGCTGACCGCAGGTCTGATTATTGGGTTGGTTGGTGCTGACCCGAATTCGGGCGCCGCCCGCCTAACCTTGGGGTCGCTTGACGCAATGGATGGAATCTCGACGGTGGTCGTGATCGTTTCACTATTCGCAATCGGTGAGGCGCTCTATATCGCTTCATCTGGGCACCTGGTCAACGGCGTCATCAATAAGTTCAATGGCTCAACTCGCATGAGTCGCGAAGACTGGTCGCGCTCATGGCGGCCCTGGCTTCGCGGAACAGCAATCGGTTTTCCAACCGGTGTTTTGCCAGCCGGTGGCTCAGAGCTTCCGACCTTTTTGAGCTATAGCCTCGAAAAGCGCCTGGCAAAAAACAAGTCTGAATTTGGCAAGGGCGCAATCGAGGGTGTTGCTGGCCCTGAAGCTGCAAACAACGCCAATGCTGCCGGAGCCCTGGTTCCGCTTTTGGCTTTGGGTTTGCCAACCTCAGGAACAGCTGCCGTGATGTTGGCTGCCTTCGACCAGTTCCGCATTCCTGCCGGCCCGATGCTCTTTCAAGAGCAGCCAATGCTGGTCTGGACTCTCATCGGTTCGCTGTTCATCGGAAACCTACTTCTGCTGGTTATCAACTTGCCACTAATCAAAATGTGGGTGCAGGTGCTTCGCGTTCCAGCCCCTTATCTGCTTGGTGGAATTTTGGTGTTCGCAATGGTGGGATCATATTCGATCAAGAATTCCAATTTCGATCTGCTGGTCGCCATAGGCGTCGGAATTTTCGGCATGTTGCTTAGGCGATTTGGATACCCAATCACTCCGATGATTCTCGGTGCGATTCTTGGCCCAATGGCAGAGACGGAGTTCCGCCGCTCGATGCAGTTGAGCGAGGGTGACCCAGCAATCTTCTTCAGCACCCCGTTCACCTACGTGCTTTATCCGGTTTTGGTTCTGACGGTTCTTGGGCCAATTATCTGGAAGGCCCTAAAGCAAAAGGGTGCCAGGGTTTCGCAATAAATGATTAGGTTGAGCAGAGCAAGCGGCAGCAATTGGCTTCTGCTTGTTCTGCTCAACTCACTTTTTATTCAGGGCGGCATCTATGTCGTTCGCCCAATAGTCACCTACAAATCTATTGAGCTCGGTGCCGACGCCACCTGGATTGGTGTGATTGGCGCCGCGTGGGCCGTTGCACCGCTTTTGCTGGCGATTCCGATTGGTCGATTTGTTGATAAGGGCAAAGACGGCCTCGCCCTTTTCGCCGGTGCTGCCACGCTATTGGTGGTTTCAATCGCCATTCAGTTCATCAATAACGTGCCGATGATTATGTTGGCCATGACCGCCATGGGGCTCGGGCACCTTTTAGTTATGGTTGGCGGCCAGACCATGATTGCCAATCGCTCTGGTTCTGCCAGATATGAGCGAGATTTCGGCCTTTTCACTTTTTATGCATCACTTGGCCACGCCCTTGGCCCACTAGCCGGCGGTTGGCTTGCCGACACCGGTGTCGGTGGCATCAACACCTCAGCACCGTTCTGGTTCTCGTCGGTGATTTTCGCACTCGGTGTGCTCGCCTCGGTGTCGCTGGCGAGAAACAGCACACCTGCCGAGTCGGGCAAAGATGGTGAGGCTAGAGTCAAGGCCCGCGATGTTCTGGCATTGCCAAAATTCAAGGCAGCAATTTATACGGCGTCAGCCTCAACTTCGGTCATCGATGTGTTGCTGGTGTTCTTGCCGCTGCTCGGAACCCAGAATGGCATGAGCCCAACCCAGGTTGGAATATTGTTGGCGATCCGCTCGGCCTCATCGATGTTTGTGCGTGGAGTTCTTGGCCAGGTTAGCCGGAGGCTAGGAATGAAGGTCACCCTGTTGGGCGGCATAATCATCACGCTGATTTCGTGCATTCTGATGATTTATGTCACCGATTTTTGGGTTCTGGCAGTTATCTTGGCTCTTGCTGGTTTCGCAATGGGCATTGGTCAACCAATGACTATGGCCTGGGTTTCTCGAATCTCGCCAGCCAACATGAGAGGGTTGGCAATCTCGATTCGACTCACCGCCAATCGCTTTGGCCAGGTTGTGGCCCCCGCAGCTGCGGGGCTAATTGCGGGCAGTGGCGTCTCGGGAGTTTTCTGGATGCTCGCCGGAATACAGGCAGTCTCAATCTGGACCGCCTCACAAGCTGATGGCTCGACGCCAAATGGGCCCACCGACGTGACATCCGAATCTGATTAAATTCAACGATTAAACTTGCCGCATGTCTAAAACCCCTATGGCCGCAACCGGCAATAAATTGCTGGCCGGCGACAATTTGGGGTTGCTCGAAGGGCTCGAATCAGAGTCGATACAGCTGATTTATATCGACCCACCATTCAACACCGGGCGCAAGCAAACCCGCGGTTCAGCGGTCACCAAGCGCACCGAGACCGGTGGGCGAGTGGGCTTCAAGGGGCGTCGCTATGAAACCATTCGCGAAACAGTTTTGAGTTATGACGACGAATTTGCTGACTATTGGGCATTTCTCGAGCCGCGACTCGAGCAGGCCTGGCGATTGCTAAAAAACACCGGCACTCTTTATTTGCACCTCGACTATCGCGAGGCACACTATGCCAAGGTTTTGCTCGATGCTCTATTCGGCAGAGACTGCTTTTTGAACGAAATCATTTGGGCCTATGACTATGGCGGCAAGGCCAAAAATCGCTGGCCAGCAAAACACGACACCATTCTGGTTTATGTCAAAAATCCAGCCGACTATTACTTTGACTCTTCGGCA
>CALDKR010000055.1 GCA_937898095.1 uncultured Rhodoluna sp. | reverse complement strand
TCGGCGAGCCAGTGCGAGGCCGCGGTGGGGGCCGTCGCCGGGCTTTTCGTCATAGTAATAGCCATTTTTGAATTGAGGGTCGGTCATAATTGCCTCAACCTGAACTGAGTTGAGTGCAATCTGATCGGCGCTCGAAATTGCCGGCGCTGCAATTACGGCCACGCGAGCAACCTCATCGGGATGAGTGATTGCCCACTCCAGTGCGTGCATTCCACCCATCGACCCACCAATAACAGCAAACCATTTCTTGATACCAATTGCGTGAGCAAACTCGTGCTGGGCATGCATTTGATCACGAATGGTCAAATAGGGGAACAGCGGGCCAAATTCGCGCCCATTACTGTCTAGCGATGACGGCCCAGTTGAGCCCTGGCATCCGCCAAGAATATTCGGTGCGACGACAAAATACTTGTCAGTGTCAATTGGCAAGCGGGGGCCGATAATCTCGCTCCACCAACCTTCGGTTGGATGTGCCGGGCTTGCTGAGCCGGTGGCGTGCGAGTCGCCTGTTAAGGCATGCAGAACTAATACTGCGTTGGTGTGCTCGTGATTTAGTTCACCCCAAGTCTCGAAAGCTATTCTCGCCGACGCAAGAACGCGCCCGCTCTCAAGTTTCAGATTAGAGAGGGGCGCGAACGAGCGCTCACCTGCTGGGTCACCGTCGCGCCACGCGCCAGATGCAGGCGGGCGACCGACAAGCTGTCGGCTTAGTTCATCAGTGATGAACGATGACGGAACGGTGTCCTCAGAGGTTTGAAATTCCACTACTTGGCTGCTGCAAATCCGGTTTCGAGGTCGGCAATTAGGTCTTCGACCGACTCTAGACCAACAGACAGGCGAATCAAACCAGGGGTCACGCCGGTGGTCAATTGCTGTGCTGGGGTCAACTGCGAGTGGGTGGTTGAAGCTGGGTGAATGACCAAAGAACGCACATCGCCGATGTTGGCCACGTGGCTGAACAGCTCAAGTGAGTCAACAAACTTGCCACCGGCTTCGATGCCACCCTTGATCTCGAATGACACGATTGCGCCAGCGCCCTTCGGTGCATATTTCTTGGCGGCTTCATGCCACGGTGAAGTCGCCAACGCTGCATAGTTGACGCTTTCAACCTGAGGGTGATTTGCCAAGAACTGAGCAATCTTGGTTGCGTTTTCAACGTGACGTTCGATTCGCAGAGACAGCGTTTCGATACCCTGAATCAACTGGAACGCACTGTTTGGCGAGATTGCGGCACCGATGTCACGAAGCAATTGCACTCGAGCCTTGATGATGTAGGCAATGCCGTCGCCAAGCGCTGCGGTGTAGTTCACACCGTGATAAGAAGGGTCTGGAGTGGTTAGACCAGGGAACTTGTCTGACTTGCTCCACTCAAACTTGCCGCCGTCGACGATTGCGCCGGCAACCACGGTTCCGTGGCCAGCCAAGAACTTGGTGGCTGAGTGAACAACGATGTCGGCGCCGTGCTTGAGTGGCTGAATCAAGAACGGGGTGGCTACGGTGTTGTCGACAATCAGCGGAACGCCATTCTTGTGAGCAACTTCAGAGACTCCTTCGATATCAAGAATTGAAACCTTTGGGTTTCCGATGGTCTCGGCGAAAAATGCCTTGGTGTTTGGCTTGACGGCTGCTTGCCACTCAGCAAGGTCATCTTGGTTCTCAACAAATGTGGTTGTAATGCCGAGCTTAGGCAGGGTGTATTTGAAGAGGTTGTAGGTTCCGCCGTAGATAGTTGATGAGGCTACGATGTGATCGCCAGCCTCGGCGATGTTGAGAATCGCGAAGGTTTCGGCGGCCTGACCCGAGGCCAAAAGCAAAGCGGCGGTTCCGCCTTCAAGGGCAGCGATGCGCTTTTCGGCTACGTCTTGAGTCGGATTCATGATGCGGGTATAGATGTTGCCAAACTCAGCCAGACCAAAGAGCTTTGCAGCGTGCTCACTGTTGTTAAAAACGTATGCAGTGGTCTGATAAATCGGGGTAGCGCGCGAGTTCGTTGCTGGGTCGGGGGTAGCACCAGCGTGAATCTGTGCGGTTTCAAAACCCCAGTTGTTTGGATCTGTACTCATCGTGAATCCTTAAAGTTGTCAGTTTGCTCGTGGAATTTAGATTAGAGCGTTTGCTGCGGCTAAAAAACCAAAAAGAAACACAGCGTAACTGTTGTTTTTCGCTTGTTAACTGGCGGTTTAGACCGATGCTTCATTCAAAGTGTCGATGGCAAGCGCGACTAGCAGAGCGACCGCATCTGGCACCACAGAATCATCGAAAACTGCCTTGTTTGAGTGGT
>CALDKR010000054.1 GCA_937898095.1 uncultured Rhodoluna sp. | reverse complement strand
GTGCTGTTTAACGATACAGTTTTTAATAACATTGCGTATGGTGTGCTTCGTGATGCAACAGAACAGCAAGTAATTGACGCAGCTAAGGCGGCTAATGCTTGGGAATTTATTGAGCATTTGCCAAATGGCTTGCAAACCGAGATTGGTGACCGCGGAGTTCGTCCACGTCGCCTTGGTGTCTAGCCACGTCTTCTTGACGTCGGCATTCAGGTACCAGCCGTTGCCGATCGCCACGTCGAGACCGGCCTGCAACGTCACGCCGAAGGCATCATCGAGCACCTTTAGTGCAGGAACAATCGCATTGGTGGTGCAAGAAGCAGCCGACACAATCTTGGCTTCGGCATCGATGCTGTTGTGGTTAATGCCATAAACAACATTTGGCAACTCGCCCTTGCCCGGGGCAGTTAGCAGCACTTTTGAAATGCCCTGGTTGTTTAGGTGTTGGCTCAAACCCTTTTCGTCACGCCATTTGCCAGTGTTATCTATCAGCAGCGCATCTTTAATTCCATAGCTTGCATAGTCAACATCGGCTGGGTCGCTTGCATAAATCACGCGGATCTCTTTGCCGTTGGCGATTATCGAGTTGCGCTCTTCATCGATTGAGATTGTGCCCTCAAACATGCCGTGCACTGAGTCTCGGCGCAGCAATCCGGCGCGCTTGGTCAGGTCATCGTCTGAACCCTTGCGCACCACAATCGCGCGCAACTTCAAGCCGCGGCGATCACCGTCGTGAGCAATCAGAATACGAGCAACCAAACGACCGATGCGACCAAAACCATAGAGCACCACATCGCGTTCGGTTTCGTTAATGATTGAAACCAACTGAACGATGTCGGCAAGCTCTTCGCGCAAGAACTCATTGAGCTGCTTGCCTGAGGCAGCCTGCTTGGTGAGCATGCGAGCAACATCGATTTCAGCTGGGCCTAATCCCATACGGTCAATTTGGCGAATCAGCGATGCAGCGCGGTGAATATCAAGTGGCTTGCCATCGATGTGGCGCGCATATTTCATCGCCTTAATTAGCTGGATTGGCGAACGGTTGATCAGTGATCTACCGTGCACCGAAAGCAAAACTCCGTTGCTTCGGTAGAGCCGACCGATGAGCGGGACCAAAGACTCAGCGGTGCTGAGCGATTGTTCCCACATCGGGCTGAGCGACGATAGTCGAGCCTCGGCCTCTTGCTTTAGCTGCTTAGGTGTGCGGTCACCGAATGCGTCTAGGTAGCGCTGAATCGACTCAAGATCTTTGACCACAGCGTCTTTGTTCCAAGAAAGCAACTGCTGCTTGCTTGCCTCATCGAGACCCAGCTCATCAACGCCTAAATCAGCGAGGTTAGGCAGGTTGCCAATCTCGGTTTCGTTGGCTTCAACTTTGCCGTCTAGGCGCTCGGCGATCCAACGAAGCACGCGCGAGTTTTCGCTGAATCCTGGCCAAACGAACTGACCTTCATCGTTTTTCAAGAACCAGTTCACTCTGAAGATTTTTGGCAGTTTGATGTCTTCGCGCTCACCAAAACTTAGCCAGTGCTTCCAGTAGTCAGCCATGTTGTAGCCGGTGAATGGAAGCATCGCAAATGGATCGCGGCGCACCTCGCCGACCGGACCCTCGGCTGCGGCGGTCTGCTCGCTAGCCATGGTTGCACCCAAGAAGACTCCGTGTTGCCACGATGAGGCCTCGGTAACG
>CALDKR010000053.1 GCA_937898095.1 uncultured Rhodoluna sp. | reverse complement strand
TGGGTGCGAGTTGGCAACGAGAACGTCACTGACGCAATCAGGAGCAGTGAGGTTGCCGAGGGCGTGAGCGAGTTTGCTAAACAGCCCGAAGTTCGCAGCTTCATGAAAACTTTGACTCGTGAGATTGCTGCGCTATCGCACAACCGCGGGATTGTCGTTGAAGGACGCGACATCACGACTGTCGTTGCTCCGGATTCCCAAATAAAAATTCTGCTAACCGCGAGCGAAGAGGTTAGACTTAAGCGTCGCTCAGCTGAGATTCCAAAGCATCAGCAAAGTGGCCTAAAGCGTCAAGTTTCCGAACGTGACGCCAACGACCTAAAAGTGGTCGATTTTCTAACTCCGGCTGCCGGAGTGCTACTAGTCGATTCTTCAGATTTGAACTTTGAGCAAACAGTCAATGTTGTTCTTGAGCTAATCAAGCATGAATCGCGCCAAGGAATCTGATGATTGAAGAAGAATTTGCCGACGTGCCCGGTGGGTCGGATTTTGCTGAGAAGCTGAGTCAGATCAGCTCAGAAGAAGAGTTGATGAGAGCCAATGTGCTCCGCACGGGACTTGACGACTATGAGTTAGAGCCAGAAGACTTTGAAGTTCTCGAAGGCGAAGACGGCCTAGAAGACGGTCACTACTTTTTGCCGGCACTTCCAGTATTGGCGATTGTCGGACGACCGAATGTGGGGAAGTCGGCTCTGGTCAACCGAATTCTTGGACGACGCGAAGCAGTTGTTGAAGATAAGCCAGGTGTCACTCGAGACCGAATTTCATACAAAGCTGAATGGAACGATCGCAAGTTCACTTTGGTGGACACTGGCGGTTGGGAGCACGACGCAAAAGGCATCGACAAATCGGTCGCCATGCAGGCTGAGATCGCCGTCGATTTGGCAGACGCTGTGCTGTTCGTGGTTGACGCAATGGTCGGCGCAACAGGCTCAGACGAACGCGTGGTCAAAATGCTGCGTGCCAGCGGAAAACCAGTGATTCTGATTGCCAACAAGATTGACGACATGCGTCAAGAGCCTGAGGCAGCTGCTCTCTGGTCTTTGGGGCTAGGGGAGCCGTATCCGGTTTCGGCACTTCACGGCCGCGGAGTCGCAGACATGCTCGACGCTGCCATGAAAGTTTTGCCTAAGATTTCTGCGGTAGCCAAAGAAGAAGTGGGCGGGCCTCGCCGTGTTGCTCTAATCGGGCGCCCAAACGTAGGCAAGTCATCATTGCTCAACAAGGCGGTTGGTTCAGAGCGCGCTGTCGTCAATGATCTTGCTGGAACCACTCGTGACCCAATCGACGAACAAGTTGAATTGGGCGGAAAAACTTGGCGATTTGTTGACACGGCCGGAATTAGGCGCCGCGTTCACCTAACCCAAGGCGCAGATTTTTATGCCTCATTGCGCACCGCGGCCGCTCTCGAGCGTGCCGAAGTCGCCGTCGTGCTGTTCGATGTCACGCAGCCAATTTCAGAAGCCGATATTCGTATTGTCGACATGGCGCTTGAATCTGGCCGTGCATTGGTTTTGGCATTCAACAAATGGGATGAACTCGACGATGAGCGTCGAGATCGGAAGAGCACAC
>CALDKR010000052.1 GCA_937898095.1 uncultured Rhodoluna sp. | reverse complement strand
TGTCGTTCATTGATCCGTTTGGATTCATTTCTAGATAGCGGAATGCAACCAAGCCCTCGCCCTCAAGGCGCTTTAGGGTTTCGTCGGTGGCGATGTAGCCGCCCTCACCGTTCTTTAGCGGAATGGTGATCTCTTGGTTTAGTTCGAACTCGTTGGTCCATGGGGTGTCGATGTTCTCAACACGAAGCTTTTGATCGCGGCAGATGAAGTGCTGGTTCTCGTTGCGAATTAGGCCGCCAGGCAGCAGGTGGCTTTCGACCAAAACCTGAAAACCGTTGCAAATGCCAAGCACCGGCAAGCCCTGGTTGGCCTGCTTGATGATCTCTTGGGTGATCGGCGCCTGAGCAGCGATCGCGCCACAGCGCAAATAATCACCGTATGAAAAGCCGCCAGGCAGAACCACGGCGTCGACCTTCTTTAGGTCTGAGTCTGCGTGCCACAGTGGCACCGGGGTGCCACCGGCTAGTCGAACTGCGCGCTGGGCATCGCGGTCATCGAGCGTGCCCGGAAAAGTGACAACACCAATCTTCATGCTCATGTGGCCCGCCGATTAGTTCTCAACGGTGACCGAGACAACGTCTTCGATCACCGCGTTGCTCAAAAAGTTCTCGCCGATTTGCTTGGCTGACGCGATGTCGGCGTCGGTGACTGCGCGGTCAAAGTGAAGTTCGATGCGCTTGCCGATGCGAACAGCGGTGATGTCGTTGTGGCCTTTGCGGTGCAGTGAGTTTGCAACTGCTTTGCCCTGTGGGTCTAGCAGAACCTCTTTTGGCATAACTTCAACGATGATTTTTGGCACGGTGGCTCCAAGCTTTTGTGGTTGGGCGGGTGATTTGGTTCGAGTTTTGCCTCGATTTGAATGCCCGGCGACAACGGCGAACCCCTTTATTTTAGTGCTTCAATGATGCCCATCATGCCTTGGTCTTCGTGATCCAAGATGTGGCAGTGATACATCGTCTTGCCTGCGTGGTCAGCAAAATTTATGCGCACCACGGTCTCGCTTTTATATCGAATGTCGACAACGTCTTTCCATACCGGTTGATCGACTGGCTCACCGTTGACGCTGATCACCTGCATTGGCCAAACGTGCAGGTGAAAAGGGTGATTCATGTTGCTGGTGTTGACGATTGTCCACTCTTCGACTGTGCCGAGGGCCACTTTGGTGTTGACCGTCATCGGGTCAAACGAGGCGCCATTGATGGTGAACTGACCGTTCATGTTCATGCCACCGCTGTGATAGATCGGAAGAGCACACGTCTGAACTCC
>CALDKR010000051.1 GCA_937898095.1 uncultured Rhodoluna sp. | reverse complement strand
GCCACGCTGACCTGGTGGTAGTGCAGCGCGTGCAGCGTGGCGGCGGTGGGCGAGGGCACCCAGGCGGTGTTGGCACCGGCCTTGGGGTGGCCGATCTTCTGCTTGAGCATCTCGGCCATCATGTCGGGCATGGCCAGGGTGAATTTGCGCTTGGCAGCGACTTTGGCGTTGGTCAAACTTGGCAGCGCGGTGAGTGCGCCGGTTAGGCCGGCAACTTTGGCAGCTTGGCTGCCGGTTGGCGTGACAGTCGCGATCACTCGACCGACGGTCGGTGCCGTCATGGTGTCGGGGTGCACAATCGAGTCGAAGCTAATCGTGACCTGCTGATCGCCCAGCTGAGCCAGCACATCGGCGCGATTGCCCGGCGCCAAAATGATTTCGTCAGTTTTAACCGGGGTTTCGTGCGGTTGGGCATCGAGGCCCAGCACAGTGAGCTTGGCACCATCAAAGTGCAGGTGCACATAGCGCGACGAGCATGAGTTCACGATTCGCCAGCGCTCAAGGGCGTTTAGCTCGGCGTCATAGTTTGGTGCGACCTGCCCGTTGACCAAAACTTTGGCACCCTCGCGACCCATCATTAGGTCCATCATTCCGGCGATTAGTGGCTTGCCGGTGCTGTCAAAGTCGATGTCGCTGATCACCAAAACGCGCTCGCGGTTGACCTCAACTTGGCCCTCATCTTCAACGATGATCGCGCCATAGAGCCCCGCAAAAAGCTGGTTTGCGGCCTGGCCGTGCAGGTGCGGGTGATACCAGCTGGTGCCGGTTGGGTGGTTTGCCGCCAGCTGATATTCATAGGTGAATGTCTCGCCAGCTTTGATCTCGAGCATCACGTTGTCTGAGTTGCCCTCGGGCGAAATGTGCAGACCGTGGGCGTGCAGATTGGTTGATTCACCCAAGTTGTTGGTGAAATTAACGGTGATTTTGTCACCCGGCTTGGCCACCCAGGTTGGCCCAGGCAGGCTGTTGTTATAGGTGAAGGTCTCGACTTGTTGACCGGCGATTTCGGTCAGCGTTCGGCTTGCAACAAGGTCGACCACAAGCTGCCCATTTTTGCTTCGGATGACCTTCGGTTCACCGGTGGTTGCCGCTGCCGCGGCCGCCCGACCGTTCATCAAAGTGCCGGCATAAAAACCGCCGGCTGCAAGTGCAACGGCACCGACTGCGGCGCCGCCACCAATCAAGACGGTTCTGCGACTGATTGCTTTTTTCTTGGCCATGCCCAAATCCTAAATTTGAATTCTGAATTTTTCGTCTGAATGTGCGCCGAGAGCGATATTCGAACCCACGGCACTGACATTTATTTCAAGACCGACTTAGACTTAAAACAAGAGCAGAGGAGGCGAAATGAACATCAACCCAATGACTGCAGACGGTTGCCAGTGCGGCGGAAGCTGCCAGTGCAAAGGCGCAACCAACGGTGGCGGCTGCTGCTAATTAAGACCAAGTGAAAATCGTCGTGTGCTTTTTAGCGCGCGACGATTTTCAATTTAAGGGCGTTGAGCACAACTGAAATGCTCGAGAACGCCATTGCCGTGCCGGCGAGCATCGGGTTCAAGAGGCCAAGTGCAGCCACCGGAATCAAGATCACGTTATAGCCGAAGGCCCATCCGAGATTTTGCTTGATGTTGACCCAGGTGCGACGAGCTAGGTTGAGTGAATAAGCAACCGCCATCGGGTTGTCGTCGACAATCGTGATTGCAGCAGCTGACTGAGCCGCGTGAGTGCCAGAGCCCATAGCGATTCCGATGTCGGCACCGGCCAGCGCTGCCACATCGTTTAGGCCATCGCCGACCATCGCAACCACAGACTTGCTGCCATCGGCATTTGATTTGAGCGTCTCGATCGTGGTCAACTTTTGCTCGGGCGTGACCCCGGCAAAGTGAGTTGCAATCTCAAGCTCGCCTGCAACCGCAGCAACGCGACCCTCGGCATCACCCGATAGCAAAATCGGTTCGACATCGATTTTTTGCAGCGCCTCAATTGCAATCTTTGAGTCATCGCGAATGTCGTCATCCAGTGC
>CALDKR010000050.1 GCA_937898095.1 uncultured Rhodoluna sp. | reverse complement strand
CGCAGCTGTCATATTAGACGGTTTTGTTTGGGGCTTACTTCCAGCGGGTCGACATCATGAAGCCGACCATCGCAATGCCGAAGCCGATCAAGATGTTCCAGTTCTTTAGGTCAAGCGGCTTGGTAGCGGCGCCTAGAGGATACTGAGCCTCAGTCACGTAGTAAGTGATGATCCAGATGAAGCCGAGAAGCATGAAGCCGAACATCACAGGCTTAAACCAAACTGGGTTTGGAGCGTCTTCGTTAGATGACTTCTCTGAGCGAGCAGGCTTGCTTGACTTCTTTTTTGCGTCTGACATAGCCACAATTCTATTAGTTAGGCTTAAGGCAAATGACAAAAATTCTGGTGCTCGACAACTACGACAGCTTTGTCTACACGCTCAATGGCTATCTGCAGCAGCTTGGCGCAGAGACCGAAGTGTTGCGCAATGACGTTGTGTCACCGGATGACCTGCCGGCCCTGATGGCTCGCTATGACGCAGTGCTCATCAGCCCAGGCCCAGGCACCCCTGCCGAAGCCGGCCTCAGCATCGCCGTCGTCAAGCAGGCTCTGCAAACCGGCCAGTCAATCTTTGGAGTTTGCCTAGGCCACCAGGCCATCGCAGAGGCCATGGGGGCAACCGTCACCAGTGCCGAAGAACTAATGCACGGCAAGACCTCAAAGGTGAACCACGACGGCTCGCTAGTTTTCAAAAATGTGCCACAACCTTTCACAGCAACTCGCTACCACTCACTTGCGATTGTCGACTCGACTGTTCCTGATGATTTGATTGTTACTGCTCGCACCGATGGTGGAATCATCATGGGTGTGCAGCATGCATCCAAGCCAATTTATGGCGTGCAGTTTCACCCAGAGAGCGTGCTAACCGAAAGCGGTTATCAGATGCTCGGCAACTGGCTCGAGAGCATCGGGTTGGTAGGCGCGGCACAGCGCGCGAAATCACTTAGCCCGATGGTTAAGTTCTAACTTTTTTCTAGTTAGTTATTGCAAGCAACGTAAAGAACGATTGCCGACTTCTGGTTTGTGAGACCAGCCGGAATCGACTGATCTTGAACAATCGTGCCCTGTGTTCCCGAGCAAGTGTTCTTAGTCGTGATTGTCACTGTGAGCTGAACGTCTGGGGCGGTTAGCAACGAACGCGCATCGTCAATTGACAGGTTGCGCACATCAGGAACCAAAACCTTGCCATTTGAAATTACAAGATTCACGGTTGTGCCAGGAGCGACCTGGGCGTTTGGCAACGGGTCGCTCGCAGTAACCTGACCGAGCAACGCGGTTGCCGAGTTTGCCTGAGTGATTGTTCCGATGTTGAGCTTGGCGTTAGTCAACGCGATCTTCGCCTGCTCTTCGGTCATGCCCTGAAGACTTGGCACCAAAACCATTTCTGCGCCCGAAGAAACATAAACGGTGATGCTGGTGTTTTCAGGAACACGAGTGCCGGCGATTGGGTCGGTGCTGAGCACCTGGTCTAGCGGAGCTGTGTCGCTCGCCTGGTATTGCTTGATGACCAAGAGGTGCTCGCCGGTGAGGGTCGAGTATGCCTCTGAGTAGGTCTTGCCAACAACGTCGCTAACCGCGATGCCGCCCTGACCTGGAGTGATGTTGAAGTTGAAGTTGCCGCCAAAGGTGACCAGCCAGACCAATAGGCCCACGAGCACAACTGTGACGCCGCTGCCGATGCCCCAGAGCAG
>CALDKR010000049.1 GCA_937898095.1 uncultured Rhodoluna sp. | reverse complement strand
GCCATCGGTGAAGATAACTGCTGCTGGGCCATCCCAAGGCTCCATGAGCATTGAGTGATATTCATAGAAGTTCTTGCGGTTTGGGTCAATGTCTGACTGTTTCTCCCAGGCTTCAGGAATCATCATCATCATTGCGTGTGGCAGGCTTCGGCCCGACATGTAGAGCAGTTCAACCACTTCGTCGAAAGACGCTGAGTCTGAGGCGCCAGGAGTGATGATCGGCAACAATTGCTTTACGTCACCGATTAGCTCTGAAGAAAGCTGTGCCTCGCGGGCGCGCATCCAGCTTGAGTTGCCTTTGACAGTGTTGATTTCACCATTGTGGGCAATCATTCGGAAAGGGTGAGCCAGTGGCCAAGATGGGAAAGTATTTGTTGAGAAGCGCGAGTGCACCAATGCAAGGGTGGTTTCGAAAAGCTCGTCGCTAAGGTCTGGATAGAACGGCTCAAGCTGCAGAGTTGTGACCATTCCCTTGTAAACGATGGTCTCTGACGACAGTGATGGGTGGTAGGCACCCAAGGTGCGTTCTGATCGCTTGCGAAGGCGGAACAGGCGACGCTCAAGTTCCAGGCCGGTTGCCTTGTCGGCTGAGGTAACGAAAACCTGGCGAATAACCGGCATCGCCTCGCGAGCAAGGTCGCCAAGCTCTTGTGAGCGAACTGGAACGTCGCGCCAACCTAAAACCTCAAGTGACTCTTCACTGGCTAGGGTTGCAAACTTAGCCTCGATTGCTAGGCGCTCTGAGTCATCAGTCGGCAAGAATACTAGACCGGCTGCATATTCACCTTTGGCTGGCAATTCAACCGGGGCCACTGAGCGCAAGAACTTGTCTGGCAGCTGAGTTAAGATTCCGGCACCATCGCCAGTGCCGGCGTCTGAGCCAACTGCGCCGCGGTGCTCAAGGTTGCGAAGTGCGTTGAGTGCGGTGTCAACAATGTCGTGGCCTGGTGTGCCACGAAGGGTTGCGACCATGGCTAAGCCACAGGCGTCTTTTTCGAATTCTGGGCGATACAAGCCAGTTGCAGATGGACCGGTGCCGAAGCGTTCAAACGGTGACATGCCAGACATGTTTCACTCCAATCATTATGGTCAGAGGGACAACATTGGCCCAGATTAAAAGCGCATAGCGCGGAACAAGATTTTGCTGCGCTTGTGGCGAAGGCTGAGTGGGAAGATCCCTAAAGACTAGTCAGCTTTAGCCGACGAACCTTGCTCAGATTCTAGCCCATAGTGAATCTCATCGGCCGGCTTAGTTGAATCTTTTTCTAGTGCTGCAGATAGCTCTAGGCCGGTGTGACGGTGGCGTTGAATAAAGAAAATAGCCAGGCCAACCGCAATGCCGGCAATCGCCGACCAGACGTTCACACGAAGGCCGAGAATAATCTCACTTGGATCAATACGAATCGACTCGATCCAGATTCGGCCCAGTGAATACCAGACCAGATAGAGTCCAAAAAGCTTGCCCCAGCGAAGCTCAAACTTGCGGTCTAAATAAAGCAAGATCAGCGCGCCGGCGATGCTCCAAAGCGCCTCGTAGGCAAAGGTCGGGTGGAACAACTGCCCCATTGGCAGACCCTTTGGATACGCAGCGTTTCCGAAGTCAATCTCGAGACCCCAAGGAAGATCGGTAGGAAGGCCAAATAGCTCTTGGTTGAAGTAGTTTCCTAGACGACCGACGGCCTGGGCTAGCAGAACGCCAGGCGCTACCGCATCTGCGAAAGACCAGAACTTTACTCCAGCTTGTTTTGCGCCAATCAAGGCACCAACCGAACCGAGCAGCAGTCCGCCAAAAATTGCCAATCCTCCCTCCCAGATTCGGAACACCGCAGTGAGGTCAGCCCCCGCATAGAAGTAGTCGTTTGGGTGGGTTAGCACGTGAAAAATGCGACCGCCAACGATGCCAAACGGAACAGCCCATAGCGCGATGTCAATTGCAGCACTGGCAGGGGCACCACGCTTGGATAGTCGGTGATTGGCGAGCAAAATCGCAATTGCGATTCCTAGCAAAATGAACAGCGCATAAAAATGAACGCGCACCGGACCAAGATCGATGTAGCTAATGGTCGGGCTAGGAATGCTTGCAAAGATAGTGTTCATTGGTTTCCTATTGCTGCTTTTCGGTTTACGACTTGAGAATACGGGATTCGACTAGCTGCGTTTTAGTTCGCTCGTCAATTCGATAACTTTTTTGGTTAGCGCCTCGACGCCACCCTGCTGATAAGCCTTTACAAATGCTGATCCAACAATGGCACCATCGGCATATTCGTTGACCTCGGCAACCTGCTTTGCGGTCGAGATTCCGATGCCGACCGCGGTGGTTTGCTCTGTGTCAGCCGCACGAACTCCGGCAACCACTTTTCTAGCCAGTTGATCAACCTCATCGCGAGCACCGGTGATGCCCATGGTCGATACGGCATAAACGAAGCCTTGGCTGTTTGAACACGAGCTTTTGAGGCGAGTTTCGGTTGAGGTCGGTGCCGCCAAGAAAACACGATCGAGCCCCTTAGCTTTGGCAATCTCGATCCAGTCGCTGCCTTCATCAGGGATTAGGTCTGGGGTAATTAGCCCGGCTCCCCCGGCCTGCTGAAGGTCAGTTGCGAATTTCTCGACACCGTATTGGACCACTGGGTTCCAATAGGTCATGACCAAGACAGGAGTGTCAACCTGCTCTTTAATCGCGCGAACAGCGTCAAAAACATGCTTTAGTTTGAAGCCGTTCTCAAGGGCCGCTTCGGTGGCTTCTTGAATAACCGGGCCATCCATGACGGGGTCACTGTATGGCACGCCTAGCTCGAGAACATCGACGCCGTTTTTGCACATTGCGACTGCAGCCTCAACCGAAGCTTCGAGTGTCGGATAGCCAGCCGGAAAATAGCCGATTAGCGAACCTCGGCCAGCGGCCTTGTTTGCCTTCAAAACCTCATGAGTGTTGGCAGCCATTTAGCTTTCCTTTGAATCTAGAAGTCCGAAATAGCGCCCAGCGGTCTCCATGTCTTTGTCACCGCGACCGCTCAGGTTTACCAAAATTGAAGAACCTGCCGGCAGATGCGCGCCAAGTTTTATTGCACCAGCCAGAGCGTGTGAAGTTTCAATAGCCGGGATGATTCCTTCGGTGCGGCTCAGCAATCGAAGTGCATCCATTGCCTCTGCGTCACTGATGCCCCAATAATTCGCACGACCTAGATCTTTCAGCCAGGCATGTTCAGGGCCAACCCCCGGATAGTCGAGACCTGCTGAAATAGAGTGCGACTCCATGGTTTGACCATCTTCGTCTTGAAGCATGTAGCTCTTGGCGCCGTGAAGCACTCCTGGTCGACCGTAGTTCAAAGTCGCTGCGTGCTTCAGGGTATTCATGCCTTCGCCAGCTGCCTCAAAGCCGAAAAGTTGAACCTCAGGGTCGTCAAGAAATGCGTGAAACAGGCCGATGGCATTTGAGCCACCGCCAACACAGGCCGCTAGGGCTGTTGGCAAGAAACCGAATTCATCAAGCATTTGCTGTCGAGCCTCGGTTCCGATTACTGAGTGAAAGTCTCGAACCATAGTCGGAAACGGATGAGGGCCAGCAACGGTGCCAAGCAAATAGTGCGTGGTGTCGACGTTTGCAACCCAGTCACGGAGTGCCTCGTTGATGGCATCTTTCAGGGTGCGACTGCCTGTTTTAACCGGAACCACGGTCGCCCCGAGAAGTTTCATGCGTGCAACATTTAGCGCCTGACGCTCGGTGTCAACTTCACCCATGTAGACAACGCACTCGAGGCCAAATAGTGCGGCTGCTGTCGCGCTGGCAACGCCGTGCTGGCCTGCACCAGTTTCGGCGATGATTCGTGTTTTGCCCATGCGCTTGGTCAAAAGTGCCTGACCAAGAACGTTGTTGATTTTGTGTGAACCGGTGTGGTTTAGGTCTTCACGCTTCAAGAAAACTCGAACATCACCGCAGTGGGCAGCAAAGCGCTTTGCCTCGGTGATGATTGATGGCCGACCGGTGTAGGTGCGGTGCAACTCGGCAAGCTCGGACTGAAATACAGGGTCGGTCTTAGCGAGGTTATAGGTGGCTTCGAGTTCGTCAAGCGCTGCAATAAGCGACTCGGGAACGAAACGCCCGCCAAATTCACCGAAGTATGGACCCACTTGATCGCGCAGCTGCTGATTCGACATGCTCATAATCCTAAATTGATAGACGCGGTTGGAAATTCAGCTGGTTATTGGCCGGCCTGCAAGAAACTCTTGAGCATTTCTGCCGGGTCGTTCGTGACCAGGGCTTCGCCAACCAGGGCAACATCGGCGCCAGCTTGACGATAGTGAGCAACATCAGCAGCAGTTCTAACAGCAGACTCGGCAACCTTGATTGCGTCTGCCGGAAAAAGGTGAACCAGCTTTGCGAAGAGGTCACGATCGGTTTCAAATGTCGAAAGGTCTCGGGCGTTCACGCCGATCATTCTGGCGCCGACGCCAGCGGCGATTTTCAGTTCTTCGGCTGAATGCGTTTCGACGAATGCTGTCATTCCAAGTGCTTCGGTGAATGCTTTCAAGCGAACGATATCTGCCTCTGGCAGCCCTGCGACTATTAGCAGGATGATATCGGCGCCGGCAGCGCGACCCTCGAGAATTTGATATTCGTTAGCGATGAAATCTTTGCGCAATAGCGGAACCGAAACTTTTGCGCGAACCGCACGAAGGTCGTCAAGTGATCCTTTGAATTTGCGCTCTTCAGTTAGAACCGAAATCGCCGATGCGCCGTTTGATACATAGATTTCGGCGAGGAGTGCCGGGTCAGGAATTTCGGCCATTTGCCCTTTTGACGGGCTTGCTCGCTTAACTTCGGCGAGAATTTTGATTTGGTCGCTTGGTTTCAAAAACTCAATTGCATCAAGTGCAGGAGCAGCACTCAATGCAGCTGATTCAACTTGGTTCAACGAGACTGTTTCGCGCCGTCTCAGCGCGTCGGCTAGCGAACCCGCATAGAGTTCGTCAAGCACTAGTGCTTGCTCTTGCTGTTCTTGCCGCCAACGCCATAGCCCGCGCCCTTGAGCACGAAACCAGCAACAAGACCGAGAACAGCCAAACCTGCTGAGGCAAAGACCAGAGCTGGCTGGTCAAACCAGAAAAACAAGGTTCCAGCTGCTGCAGCAACCATGATGATTGTCACGGCTGTCCATGATGCAACTGAGTCGCCGTGGCCAGCGTCGTTTAGGTTCTCTGACATTTATTGCCTTTCATAAAAACTAGTCAAATTCTAGCAACGGCCCAGCTTGGCGCTGTCACCAAAGAGCTATTTCGCTCAGTGTTTTATCGCTGTGAATCCCAGAGGTCAAAACTGGTCTTCAAGCCCTTTTTGTCTTTTTGTTTTGTTGACACTTTGGCGCTGCTTGCACTGGCAACTCGGCCAACTTTCTTCCAGCGCCAGGCGAACACCGATGTCAGGGGCATCCAAAGCGCAAGTGCAATGAGTGTCACGATTGAAATCGAGAAGCTCGGCGAGACTGTTAGCTGAGATAGCTGAGCTGCCAACTCTGAACTCGTGCCGGTCAAGCCAGTGATTTTCTCAATTTGACCTGATGCAGCGATAGCCGCCGCAGGGTTAGCAAGATTAGACGCCAAACGCACCGACGCCGATGCCACGAGCGCTGCCTCGATAAGCAACAAAATCGCTGCCGCTTTGCCATTGAGATACCAACCGACAAAAACAGAGAGCGCAACCAGAATCAGAACTGGGCTGATTAAATTCGAGACTTTGTTGCCCGTCAACTCAATGAGGGTTGCGGCCTCGCCAGCTGTTGCGCTCAACCAAATTTGATTCACCATAACCAAATTGATCAGCACCAAAATCGCAAGCACTGATAGCAATCGACGCTTCGTCATTATGAGTGTCGCTTCAGGCTTGATGCCAGCGCCACCGCGCGCAATGGCGCACCAGCTTTGGCGATGGTCTCGCGATATTCAGCCTCGGGGTCTGAATCAAGCACAATGCCTGCGCCCGCCTGAACATAAGCCATGCCATCGCGAATCACAGCGGTTCTGATTGCGATTGCCAAATCGGCATTGCCCGCGAAATCGAAATACCCCACAACACCGCCATAGATTCCGCGATTCGCTG
>CALDKR010000048.1 GCA_937898095.1 uncultured Rhodoluna sp. | reverse complement strand
TGCGGCAATCATCGATGAAATCAAGCAGGAGCTAGGCGCATGACCGAACTTAAGAGAATTACTGTTTCGGGAGACACACCCTATGAGGTCTTGATCGGCCGTGGCCTGCTGAACGAAGTCGCGCCAGCACTTGGCGCAGGGGTGCAAAAAGTTCTGATCATTCACCCGGTTGCACTGACCACCAGCGCTGAAGCTCTTCGTGAAGAACTAGTCGGCGCTGGGCTCGAGGCAATTCTCGCCGGCGTTCCCGACAGCGAAGACGCCAAACGCGTTGAGGTTGCGGCGTTTTGCTGGGGAATCATGGGGCAAGCCGACTTCACCAGAAGCGACGCGGTTATTGGCTTTGGTGGCGGTTCAACCACAGATCTCGCCGGCTTTGTCGCAGCGACTTGGTTGCGCGGCGTCAAGTTAGTGCAGATTCCTACCACGCTATTGGGCATGGTTGACGCAGCTGTAGGCGGAAAAACTGGAATCAACACAACCGAGGGCAAGAATCTGGTCGGGGTTTTTCACGCTCCGGCAGCTGTGCTTATTGATCTCGACACGCTCAAGTCACTGGCGAAGAACGAAATCTTGGCCGGCTTCGGCGAGGTTGCTAAATATGGCTTCATCGCAGACGAGCGCATCCTTGAGCTAATTGAGGCAGATGTAGATCTTGCGACCAACCCTGAGTCTGCTGTGTTCGCCGAGATCGTTGAACGCAGTGTCAGCATCAAGGCCCGCGTTGTCGGAGAAGACTTCAAAGAATCTGGCCTGCGCGAAATTTTGAACTATGGACACACGCTGGGCCACGCGATTGAGCACGCAGAGCGTTATAAATGGCGTCACGGTGCAGCGATTGCGATTGGCATGGTTTTTGTTGCCGAACTAGCCAACCTCGCCGGCAAACTGTCAGATGCAGATCTCGATAGACACCGCAGTGTTCTAAAACTGCTAGGCCTGCCAACGGAATATAAGGCAGACAAGTGGGAGCAGCTTTTGGCAACTATGCAGCGTGACAAAAAATCGCGCGCCGGAAATCTTCGCTTCGTAGTGCTCGAGGGAATTGGCAAGCCTACAATCATGACTGCGCCGCCAGTTGAGCTTCTGCACACCGCCTATCAAGAGATTATTGTCGGCTAACGGTAGCCTTTACGCATGAGCAAAGTTCTAGTTCTTAACGGACCAAACATTCAACGCCTCGGCATGCGCGAGCCTGATGTTTACGGCTCAACTGACTACAACTCGCTGGTCGGAATTTTGAAATCTGAGGGTTCGGCAATCGGCCTTGAGGTTGAAATTCGTCAAACCGATTCAGAAGCTCAAATGATTTCGTGGTTGCACGAAGCAGTTGACCAGCAGATTGACGTCATTATCAACCCGGCTGCTTTCACTCACTACTCGTATGGAGTGCGCGACGCCGCGGTTCAGGTCACCAAGTGCGGCAAGCGCTTGATCGAAGTTCACCTGAGTAACCCACACACCCGCGAAACATTTAGGCACACGAGTGTTATTTCGGGTGTCGCAACCGGAGTTATCGCCGGCTTCGGAATCAATTCATACATTTTGGCTCTGATTCAGCTCTCGAAATAACGCTATTTGAGGGTCACTTTTGGGTGGCCAGGCACTAAACTTGCTCGAGGTTGCCCAGCGGATATCTGGGCGAAAATCAAAATTCTTAGACGAAAGTAGCGCGCTTCATGGCAACTTCAAATGACCTAAAAAACGGCATGGTTCTCAACATCGAAGGTCAACTCTGGACCGTTGTTGAGTTTCAGCACGTAAAGCCAGGCAAGGGGCCAGCTTTCGTTCGCACCAAGATGAAGAATGTGCTTTCGGGCAAAGTTGTCGACAAGACTTTCAACGCCGGCGTTAAGGTCGAGACCGCCAACGTTGACAAGCGCGACATGTCTTTCCTTTACAACGATGGTGAAGGCTTTGTCTTCATGGACAAAGACAACTATGACCAGTTCACCGTCAGCGCTGCAGTGCTTGGCGACGGAGCAGACTTCTTGCTAGAGAACCAAGATGTCACCGTTGCGCTCTACGAAGGCAACCCAATCTACGTTGAACTTCCGGCTTCAGTCGTTCTTGAAATCACCTACACCGAGCCAGGCCTTCAGGGTGACCGCTCAACCGGCGGAACCAAGCCAGCAACCCTCGAAACCGGCAAGGTTATTCAGGTTCCTCTGTTCGTTGAGCAGAACACCAAAGTCAAGGTCGACACTCGCACCAGCGAATATCTCGGCCGCGTAACCGAATAAGTTGAGCGCCAGAACTAAGGCGCGCAAGCGCGCTATTGATGCTGTTTTTGCCGCTGATCTTCGCAAGATTTCGCCGCTGACCCTTCTCGACGACACCGCAGATTTAGTGTCAGATCGTCAGAACCAGGGTGAGATTTTCGGCTATGCACGCGAAATTGTCGAAGGTGTTATCGAACACAACGAAGAAATCGATGATTTGCTCGAAACATATTCGCAGGGCTGGTCTCTTGATCGCATGCCAAACCTAGACCGAGCAATCTTGCGAGTGGCCGCCTGGGAGATCCTGCACAATTCTGATGTTCCTGACCCGGTGGCTATCAACGAAGCAGTTGAACTTGCTAAAGAGTTGTCGACCGATGAGTCTGGGTCGTTTATCAACGGCCTGCTGTCCAGAATTTCTAGCACCAAAACTGTCAAATAATTAAAAAACTCAGTATTTTTCTGGGCAAGCGGCGGTTTCGCCATGGCGCTCGGTTAGAGTAATACAAACATCCTTTAAAGCTGTCCAGAGAGGCAGAGAAGGAGGCGAGCGTGAGTTCACGCACCGTCTTGAGCAGCGACGACATGAAGCGCGCGATTACGCGCATTGCTCACGAAATTCTTGAGTCAAACACAGCCCTGCAAAAATCTGGCACCGGCAATTTGGTCATTTTAGGAATTCCCACACGCGGCGTAATTTTGGCAGAGCGCATCTTCGATGTAATCCAGAAAAACGAACCGACAGCCACGCGCGAAAACATGCTGGGGCGCCTTGACATCACCATGTATCGTGACGACCTCGGCTCAAACCCGACCCGAAGCGTGACCGAGACGCTCATTCCTGGCAACGGCATTGAAGACGCCGTGGTTGTTTTAGTTGACGACGTTCTGTTCAGCGGGCGCACAATACGCGCGGCAATGGATGCCCTTCGAGACTTTGGGCGACCACGTGCGGTGAGACTTGCGGTGTTAGTAGACCGTGGACATCGCGAGCTACCAATCCGTGCTGATTTTGTCGGAAAGAATTTGCCGACCAGCCGCGATGAGCGCATTCAAGTTCAGTTGCTCGAAGTCGATGGTGATGATTCGGTGGTGATTTCATCGTGAAATATTTGCTTTCAGCACAAGATCTGAACCGCGATGAGGCGATTGCGCTCTTAGATTTGGCCGAAGAGATGTCTGAGGTGAATCACCGCGACATCAAAAAACTGCCGACACTGCGTGGTCGAACAGTGGTCAACCTGTTTTTTGAAGACTCAACCCGCACCAGAATCTCATTCGAGCTCGCGGCAAAGCGACTATCGGCAGATGTGATTAATTTTTCTGCCAAAGGCTCGTCGGTTTCGAAGGGCGAAAGCCTTAAAGACACCGCGCAAACCCTCGAGGCAATGGGTGCTGATGCTGTGGTAATTCGACACCCAGCTAGCGGTGCGGCAAATGTCTTGGCTCACAGCGGATGGATCAACGGCTCGATTGTCAATGCTGGTGACGGCACGCATGAGCACCCGACCCAGGCCCTGCTTGATGCTTTTACAATGCGTAAGCGGATTCACGGCGTGGCATCAAAAGGCAAGGCGCTAGATGGCGTCAAAGTTGTAATCGTGGGTGACATTTTGCACTCACGCGTGGCTCGCTCAAACCTTTGGCTTCTTAACACCCTCGGAGCAGAAGTTCACTTTGTGGCCCCGCCGACGCTTCTTCCGGCTAACCCCGCGACCTGGAACGCCACCTTGCACCATGACCTTGATCTGGCAATTGCTTCGGTGAAGCCCGATGTTGTCATGATGCTGCGCATTCAACTTGAGCGCATGAACGCTTCGTTCTTTCCGAGTGAGCGCGAATATTCAAGAATTTGGGGTTTCAATGCAGAGCGTCTTGCCACTATTGGTGAGCGAACCCTTTTGATGCACCCTGGCCCGATGAATCGCGGCCTTGAAATTGATGCAATCTCAGCCGACAGTCCAAATTCGACTGTGCTCGAGCAAGTTGCAAACGGCCTGTCTGTTCGCATGGCCGTCTTGTTTCAATTGATGTCTTCTGAGAGGAGCGCAAATGTCTAATTTGTTGCTAAAAAATGCCACCTTGGCCGACGGATCAGCTGTCGACATCGAAATTTCTGGCGAAAAAATCTCGCAAGTCGCCACTGCCGGCTTTCTAAAGTCTGAGGCTAAGACTCAGATTGACTGCAGTGGGTTGATTGCCCTGCCGGGGTTTGTCGACCTTCACACTCACCTTCGAGAGCCGGGTTTCGAACAAAGTGAAACCGTATACACCGGAACCGCTTCTGCGGCTCTAGGTGGATACACCGCGGTTCACGCAATGGCAAACACCAGTCCGGTAGCCGACACAGCCGGAGTTGTCGAGCAAGTAAAAGCGCTTGGCGATGAGGCAGGATTTGTGCAGGTTTATCCGATTGGCGCAGTCACGGTTGGCCTTAACGGCACTCAAATGGCTGAACTTGGCGCGATGGCAAAGTCAAAAGCAAATGTGCGCGTTTTTTCAGACGACGGAAAGTGCGTTCACGACCCAGTGATCATGCGACGTGCGTTGGAATATGTAAAAGCATTCGATGGAGTTATCGCCCAGCACGCACAGGAGCCTCGACTAACCGAGGGTGCTCAAATGAATGAGGGTCAAGTTTCAGCTGATCTTGGTTTAGCGGGTTGGCCGGCCGTAGCCGAAGAGTCGATCATCGCCCGAGACGCACTGCTTGCAGAGCATGTTGGCTCGCGACTGCATGTTTGCCACCTTTCAACCAAGGGTTCGGTTGAGATTGTTCGCTGGGCAAAGGCACGCGGAATTCAAGTCACCGCCGAGGTGACCCCACATCACCTGCTGCTAACCGAAGAGCTCGCTCGCACCTATGACGCAAAATACAAAGTCAACCCACCGCTTCGAACCCAAGAAGACGTTGAGGCACTGCGCGAGGCGCTAGTCGACGGAACCATCGACATAATCGCCACCGACCACGCACCACACCCAATCGAAACTAAAGACTGTGAGTGGGCAGCCGCGGCTTTTGGCATGGTTGGTCTTGAAACTGCTGCTTCGGTGGCTCAATTGGTGCTTATCGAATCGGGCAAATCTAACTGGCAGCGCCTGGCTGAAGTTATGTCTTTGAACCCAGCGAAAATCGCTGGCGACAGCGGTCACGGCGAGGCAATTGCAATCGGTGCGTTCGCTAACCTTGCGCTAATCGACCCTAAAGCCAAGCGCAACATCACCAGCCAAACAGCTTCGAAATCAGTCAACAACCCGTATGCCGGGCTAGAAATGCCGGGAGCTGTTGTTCACACCGTCTTCAAGGGTCGCCTAACCGTGACTGACGGA
>CALDKR010000047.1 GCA_937898095.1 uncultured Rhodoluna sp. | reverse complement strand
GCCGTGACAAATTTCGCAGGCTACGTATACATCGGGCAAGAAGTTCATTTCAATTTTCAGTGTTCCGTCTCCGCTGCAGGCCTCGCAGCGACCACCTTTGACATTGAACGAGAATCGACCTTGCTGATAGCCGCGGGCTTTTGACTCTTGGGTCTCAGCAAACAATTTGCGAATGTGATCAAAAACACCCGTATAAGTTGCCGGGTTCGAACGCGGAGTTCGACCGATTGGGTTTTGGTCAACGTGCACAACTTTGTCGAGCTGTTCAAGGCCCTCGACTCGAGTGTGCTTGCCGGCTACTCCCTTGGCGCCATTGAGCGAGTTGGCCAGAACCTCATACAGAACATCGTTGACCAGCGATGATTTGCCCGAACCACTGACGCCGGTGACCGCTGTTAAGACGCTCAGCGGAAACTCAGCGTCGACGTTTTTAAGGTTGTTTTCACGAGCACCAACCACCTTGATAACGCGAGATTTATCAATCGGGCGTCGCTTTTTTGGCGTGTCAATCTTTTCGCGGCCGGCAACGAATGCACCGGTAATCGAATTTTCATTCTTGATTAGAGCGTCGTATGGCCCAGAGTGCACAATTTCTCCACCGTTGACTCCGGCGCCAGGGCCCACATCGACAATCCAGTCTGAGGCTTTGATCGTGTCTTCATCATGCTCAACCACCAGCAGTGTGTTGCCCAAGTCACGAAGTTTTATCAGGGTTTCGATCAGACGACGGTTATCGCGTTGGTGCAGGCCGATGCTGGGTTCGTCAAGCACGTACAACACTCCGGTCAGCCCTGAACCGATTTGAGTGGCAAGTCGAATTCGCTGTGCCTCGCCGCCTGAAAGTGTTGCGGCGGCTCTCTCGAGGCTCAGATAGTCAAGCCCGACGTCGAGCAAAAAGTCGAGTCGCGCCTTGATCTCACGAAGAACCTGGGCTGCGATTTTCACATCGCGCTCTTCAAGCACTAATTTCTCAAAGAATGCGGAGCAGTCGCGCAGGCTCATCGCTGCAACTTCGGCAATCGAGGTTTCGGCTACCTTCACCGCAAGCACCTCTGGTTTCAAACGGGCGCCATTGCAGCCCGGGCAGTCGACCTCACGCAAAAAGCCCGACCATTTTGCACGCGCGTAGTCGTTTTCAGACTCGAGATATTTGCGTTCAATGTAGGCAAGCACGCCCTCAAAGCCGGTGGCATAACGCAGCTCGCGCCCGTAGCGGTTCTTCCACTTGACCTGCACATCAAAGTTGTTGCCGTGCAGCACCGCCTCTTGCTGGTCAGCTGTCAGTTGGTTCCAGGGTGTGTCCATAGAAAATTCAAGATCGCTGGCTAGGCCCTCGAGCATGCGCGAAAAGTAGTGATAGAGACCCTTGCCTGGCGTCGACCAAGGCAGAATCACGCCACCGTTCAAGCTGGCATCGGGGTCGCCAATCACTAGGTCAGCATCAACGGCCATCTTCGTGCCAAGGCCGGCACAGGCCGGGCAAGCACCGAAAGGCGCATTGAACGAGAAGGTGCGCGGTTCGATTTCGGTTAGCGAGAGCGGGTGCTCGTTCGGGCAAGACATTTTTTCGCTGAAGACTCGAGTGCGGCCCTGACCCTCTGGCAGATCAACGAAGTCAATCAAAATGCGACCGCCGGCTAGTTTGAGAGCGGTTTCGACTGAGTCAACCAAACGGCCAGCGATGTCTGCCTTGATCACGAGGCGATCGACAACCACCGAAATGTCGTGCTTGAAAGTCTTTTTTAGCGGCTTTGCGTCGGCGAGTTGAATGGTTTCGCCATCAACCACGGCTCGAGCAAAACCCTGAGCATTGAGCTCGGCAAAGAGGTCGACGAACTCGCCCTTTTTTTGATCAACCACCGGTGCCAAAATTTGAAACCGGGTTCCTTCACCCAGCTCGATTAGCTGATCGACAATTTGCTGCGGGGTCTGCTTGACGATTTTTTCGCCACAGGTTGCGCAAAAAGGCACACCGATGCGAGCCCAGAGCAGGCGCAGGTAGTCATGGATTTCAGTGATGGTGCCCACGGTGGATCGCGGGTTGCGGTTGGTTGATTTTTGATCAATTGAAACTGCTGGGCTTAGACCTTCGATAAAGTCGACGTCTGGTCGGTCAACTTGACCCAAAAATTGGCGCGCATAGGCCGACAAAGATTCGACATAGCGGCGCTGCCCCTCGGCAAAGATTGTGTCGAACGCAAGTGAAGACTTGCCTGAGCCACTGAGGCCCGTGAATACAACCATCGCGTTGCGAGGAATCTCGAGGTTCACGTTCTTGAGGTTGTGAACCCTGGCACCCTTAACTATTAATTTGTCATTGTGGTTGATCTGAGTAATAGACACTGAGAAAGCCTAACTAGCCGTGACGCTCGAGGTCGCGCAGGTTGCGCTTGAGTTCAGAAATTTCATCGCGAAGGCGAGCAGCCAGCTCAAACTGCAACTCGAGCGCAGCCGCCTTCATCTGTTCGTCTAACTCAAGAATCACCGAAAGAATTTCTTGCTGGCCAGCTTTTGCCAGATTTAGTCGAGGCCTCAAGCTTGAGTTGGCTCGCTCTGCAACGCCACCTAAGACCTCTTGGTGACTCTTGCTCTTGTCGCGAGTTGAATTCGAGGCGCCTGCACCCCCGCGCTTTTTGCCGCGCGAAGAAAGCTGCTCAACCAATGCAGCGGTGTCTTCTTCTTCGCGCAGAATTTGATCGGTGATGTCGGCAATCTTCTTGCGCAGCGGTTGCGGGTCGATTCCGTTGGCAAGGTTATAGGCCACCTGCTTGGCGCGGCGGCGATCGGTCTCTTCAATCGCCCGCTTCATTGAGTCGGTGATGTTGTCGGCATACATGTGCACCGCGCCATTGATGTTTCGAGCGGCGCGGCCGATGGTTTGAATCAATGAGGTTGTTGAGCGCAAGAAGCCCTCTTTGTCGGCATCGAGAATTGCCACCAGTGAAACTTCGGGCAAGTCAAGACCCTCGCGAAGCAGGTTGATGCCGATCAGCACATCAAAAATGCCCTGGCGCAGCTCGCGCAGCAGCTCAACACGGCGCAGGGTGTCGACATCGGAGTGCAAATAGCGCACCCGCACGCCTGCTTCGGTCAAGAAGTCGGTCAACTCTTCGGCCATTTTCTTAGTCAGAGTAGTGACCAAAATTCGCTCGTCCTTGGCCGTGCGAACGCGAATTTCTTCGAGCAAATCGTCGATTTGCCCAGCGCTCGGTTTGATCACAATCTCAGGGTCAACCAAGCCAGTTGGGCGAATGATCTGCTCAACAGCATCAGGGGCAATGCCAAGCTCATATTTGCCAGGTGTTGCCGACAGATAGACAGTTTGGCCAACGCGCTCTTGAAACTCTTGCCACTTGAGCGGGCGATTGTCGAGCGCAGAAGGCAACCTAAAGCCGTGTTCGACCAGGGTTCGCTTTCGGCTTGAGTCGCCTTCAAACATCGCTCCAATCTGAGGAACAGTCACGTGCGACTCATCGATCACGGTTAAGAAATCTTCAGGAAAATAGTCGAGCAGACAGCTCGGCGCAGAGCCGGGTTCGCGGCCGTCAATGTGGCGAGAATAGTTTTCAATGCCCGAGCAAAAGCCGATTTCACGAATCATTTCGAGGTCGAAGTTGGTGCGCATTTTTAGGCGCTGTGCCTCAAGCAATTTGCCCTGCTGCTCCAGCTCTTTTAGGCGCCAAACCAACTCTTCTTCAATGGCTTCAATTGCGCGACCCATGCGCTCTGGCCCGGTGGCATACAGCGAAGCCGGAAAAATCGAAACAGCGCTCTCAGCGCGAGCGATTTCGCCGGTTAGTGGGTGCAGTGAATACAAACCTTCGATTTCGTCGCCAAAGAATTCAATTCGAATCGCCATCTCTTCGTTGACCGGGATGATTTCGATTGTGTCGCCTTTGACGCGAAAATTGCCACGGATGAATTCATAGTCATTGCGGGCATATTGAAGTTTCACGAATTCACGAATCAGTTCGTCGCGATCGATGCTCTGACCAACTTGCAAGCTAACTCGACCAGATAAATATTCCTCTGGTGCACCGAGGCCGTAAATGCAAGAAACGGTTGAAACTACAACCACATCGCGGCGACTCAAAAGACTGGTGGTCGCTGAATAACGCAGGCGTTCAACCTCTTCGTTGATTGAAGAGTCCTTCTCGATAAAGGTGTCGGTCTGGGCAATGTATGCCTCGGGTTGGTAGTAGTCGTAGTAGCTGACGAAATATTCAACCGCGTTGTTTGGCAGCAGCTGTCTGAACTCGGTGGCCAGCTGGGCAGCCAAGGTTTTGTTGTGCGCGAGCACCAGCGTTGGGCGCTGAACGGCTTCAATTAACCAGGCCGTAGTTGCTGACTTGCCTGTTCCGGTCGCGCCGAGCAGAACGGTATCTTTTTCTCCATTGTTTATGCGCCGTGCTAGCTCGGCAATGGCTGTTGGCTGGTCACCTGCTGGCTGATATTCGCTAACGACTTTGAATGGTGCAAATGAACGAGTGGCTTCCATCGCTAGCTAGACTCCCCCGAATTTTGGCCGCCCATAGAGTCTGTTTTCACATCGAGCTCGTGAGTGCGTTTTGCTTCTGCCAGCTGCAAAATTTGTCGATATGCCGCCTCGACATCTTTCAACATCAGCACGAGTGGCTGGTTCGAACTGATGATTAAATCGGATGCATTTGCCCGCTGGGCAGGGCTAGCCTGAGTTGTGATTATTGCCTTTGCTGCTTCGGTCGTCATTCCACGGTTTTCAACTAGTCGCTTTATTTGCTCTTTCTCAGGAGCTTCAACGGTGATTACAAAATCAAACGGAAGATCTACTTTTGCTTCGACTAAAAGCGGAACGTTGTAGACGACAACTTCAAATTCATCGTTCTGGGCAATGCGCTGCAAAGAAAGCGCCCTGATTGCCGGATGCGTAATCGCCTCGAGTTGAAGGCGCTTTGCGGCATCAGAAAAAACGATTTGACCAAGCGCCTGCCTGTTTAGCGAGCCGTCTGAATTAATCACGGCCGAACCGAATTCACGCTTAATTTCAGCTAGTGCCGGGGTTCCAGGCTCAACAACCTCGCGAGCCAATTTGTCGGCATCTATTTCGAGAGCCCCAAGTGAAACCAGATGCGCGGCGACTGTTGATTTGCCAGCTGCAATGCCACCAGTTAGACCCACTAAAAACATGTATCAAGCCTAACTGGCAAAGAAAAAGGGCCACACCGAAGTGTGGCCCTTTTTGAATCTGCTGAATTACTCAGCGCTCTTTAGCTTGTCGCGAAGAGCGGCTAGAGACTCGTCGTCAGCAAGGGTGCCTGACTCGGTTGACTCTGATGAATAGCTTGAGCTTGAAGCCGCTGGAGCCTCTGCTGGTGCTGAATCAGGAAGGGTTGCAGCGATAGCGTTAGCCTCGGCAACCTGCTTCTTGTGCTGCTCCCAACGTGCGTGAGCCTCTGCGTACTCCTTCTCCCACTTGGCACGAGCTTCTTCGAAGCCTGGCTTCCACTCGTTGGTGGTTGCGTCGAAGCCCTCTGGGTACTTGTACTGACCGTTTTCGTCGTAGTCTGCAGCCATGCCGTACAGAGCTGGGTTGAAGTCGGTGCCCTCTGGGTCTACCTCTTCAATTGCCTGCTTTAGCGATAGCGAGATGCGGCGACGGTCTAGGTCGATGTCGATTACCTTGACGAATACGTCTTGGTTGACTGAAACAACCTGCTCAGCAAGCTCAATGTGCTTCGCTGATAGCTCTGAGATGTGAACCAAGCCTTCGATGCCGTCGGCAACGCGAACGAATGCGCCGAATGGAACAAGCTTGGTGACCTTGCCTGGTGCGTACTGTCCGATTGCGTGAGTGCGAGCGAACACCTGCCATGGGTCTTCTTGAGTTGCCTTTAGAGACAGCGATACACGCTCGCGGTCTTGGTCAACCTCAAGAACCTCAACGGTAACCTCTTGGCCAATTTCAACGACCTCTGATGCGTGCTCAATGTGCTTCCATGAGAGCTCTGAGACGTGAACTAGACCGTCAACGCCGCCAAGGTCGATGAATGCACCGAAGTTGACGATTGATGAAACAACACCAGTGCGGATTTGGCCCTTGGCTAGGTCTGCAAGGAAGGTGCTGCGTGAGGCTGACTGTGACTCTTCTAGAAGAGCGCGACGTGAAAGCACAACGTTGTTGCGGTTCTTGTCTAGCTCAAGAATCTTGGCTTCAACCTTCTGGCCTAGGTATGGACCTAGGTCGCGAACGCGGCGAAGCTCGATTAGAGAAGCAGGAAGGAAGCCACGAAGACCGATGTCAACGATTAGACCACCCTTAACAACTTCGATAACGGTTCCGGTAACGGTGCCGTCAGCTTCTTTAACCTTCTCAACATCGCCCCAAGCACGCTCGTACTGTGCGCGCTTCTTTGAAAGGATTAGGCGGCCTTCTTTGTCTTCTTTCTGAAGAACAAGTGCCTCAACTGCATCGCCTACGGTGACAATCTCTGATGGGTCAGCGTCGTGGCGGATTGAAAGTTCACGAGAAGGGATTACACCTTCAGTCTTGTAACCGACGTCAAGAAGGACCTCGTCGCGGTCAATTTTTACAACGGTTCCAGTGATTAGGTCGCCGTCGTTGAAGAACTTCAGGGTAGCTTCTACAGCAGCTAGGAAGTCTTCTGCAGAGCCGATGTCGTTTACGGCGATCTGCTTTGGTGTGTTGGTGGTCATATGTAGTTTTACTCTTAACGGGCATTACTCAGGTCGCAACAAAACAACTTAAAAATCGAAAAGATTTCTTGATGCTCCGCTGCAACAGCGGATAGGGATGCGCGCAAAAACACGCCCTATAAGACTAGTGGCTAGATGCCCCGCAAACAATGCTTTTCAGATGATCTAGCAACGAATCTTCGTTTGGCCCCGCGACTTGGATGAGCAGTTTGTCGCCCTGTTTTGCACCCAAGGTCATCAGCGAGAGCACGCTGTCACCTCGAACAAGATCGGAAGAGCAC
>CALDKR010000046.1 GCA_937898095.1 uncultured Rhodoluna sp. | reverse complement strand
GAGCTTGGCCTTGCCCGTCTCTGCATTCTCCACGCGGGTAATGCCCACATCCAGAACTGCAGCACCAGGCTTGACCCACTCAGGCTTGATGAAGTGGGGCACCCCCACGGCAGCAACGACAACATCAGCGCGACGAATGTCGTCTTCGATGTTGACGGTGCGCGAGTGAGTGAGCGTCACAGTTGAGTCAATGCCCTTGCGGGTGAGCAGAAGTCCCAGCGGACGTCCCACGGTTAACCCGCGGCCCACCACGGTGACGTGCTTGCCCGAAAGTGGAACGTCATAGCGCTGCAACAGCTCCACAATCCCGGCAGGGGTGCAGGGAAGGGGCGAAGCCAGTTCTCCTTCAATACCCATGACCAGTCGTCCCAAGTTCATAGGGTGAAGTCCATCAGCATCTTTGGCAGGATCAATCAGCTCAAGAGCTGCATGCTCGTCCAAGCCCTTGGGTAAGGGAAGCTGCACGATGTAACCGGTGACAGCAGGGTCAGCGTTGAGCTGCTTAATGGCTTCCTCAACATCAGCCTGAGTGGCTGTTGCGGGGAGGTCTACCCGGATGGACTCTATGCCCACCTCAGCACAGTCACGGTGCTTGCCCGCGACATAAGAGTGTGAACCAGGGTCGTCGCCAACCAGCAGCGTGCCCAAGCCAGGGTGAATGCCCTGCTGCTTCAGCGCGATGACGCGTTCGGCTAGTTCGGCCTTGATTGCCTTTGCGGTTGCAAGGCCGTCTAACTTAATTGCGGTCATCGAGTTGCTGCTGCCTGACTACCAGTTTTCGAGGCCGGCATATAGCGGGAAGGCCTCGGTTAGCTTGCGAGTGCGGGCGCGAAGTGCCGCGATGTCAGGGTTTGGCAACAGAACGCCAGCGATGATTTCGGCAACCTCGGTGAACTCAGCAGCGCCAAAGCCGCGAGTTGCCAACGCTGGGGTTCCGATGCGAACACCTGAGGTGACCAGTGGTGGGCGTGGGTCGTTCGGAACCGAGTTGCGGTTGACGGTGATGCCGACTTCGTGAAGCAGGTCTTCGGTCTCTTGGCCGTTGATCGGTGCATTGCGAAGGTCAACCAAAACAAGGTGAACCTGAGTGCCGCCGGTCAAAACCTGCACGCCATTGCCAGCGACATCTGGCTGGGTTAGACGGTCGGCGATGATTGCGGCGCCCTCGATGGTGCGCTTCTGGCGGTCTTTGAATTCATCGGTGGCAGCAGCCTTGAATGCGACCGCCTTTGCAGCAACCACGTGCATTAGTGGGCCACCCTGCTGACCAGGGAACACCGATGAGTCAATCTTCTTGGCATATTCAGCCTTGCAAAGAATCAAACCTGAACGCGGACCAGCCAAGGTCTTGTGCACGGTGGTTGAAACCACATCGGCATATGGCACTGGGCTTGGGTGCAGACCAGCTGCGACCAAACCAGCAAAGTGTGCCATGTCAACCCAAAGCTTTGCGCCAACTTCGTCGGCAATCTTGCGGAACTCGGCAAAGTCAAGGTGACGTGAATAAGCAGACCAACCAGCAATGATGACCGCAGGTTTGACCTCGTGGGCGCGGGCACGAACGATGTCCATGTCGACCAGGTGAGTCTCTGGGTTCAGCTCATAGCTGTGAGCTTCATACATCTTGCCCGAAAAGTTCAGGCGCATGCCGTGAGTTAGGTGGCCACCGTGAGCCAGTTCAAGACCAAGGATGCGATCGCCTGGGTTGGCCAGTGCCATTAGAACAGCGGCGTTCGCTGAAGCACCCGAGTGGGGCTGCACATTTGCGTGCTCGGCACCGAATAGCGCCTTAGCGCGGTCACGGGCTAGGTTCTCGGCAACGTCAACTGCCTCGCAACCACCGTAGTAGCGCTTGCCTGGGTAGCCCTCGGCATATTTGTTGGTCAAAACTGAACCCTGAGCCTCGAGCACACCGCGTGAAACAAAGTTCTCGCTGGCGATCATTTCGAGGGTGTGGCGCTGGCGGTCAAGCTCAGCGGCGAGCACTGCCGCAATCTCTGGGTCAGTCTCGCTAAGTGGTGAATTGAAGCTTGATGGCAGCTTGTCATTTGACATGGATTTGCGGCTCCTAAACCAAGGGGGAATGCCTAAATTCTACTACCGAGGCGCCGCGACACACCCTGCGCTAAAAGAAGTCGGGTAACCGAATGTTCTAGAAATTTGGGCTAAAAAGTTCGTTAGGGTGAACATTGCTCTAACGGGGGAATCAAGGATTAAAAATGACTGAACTGCCAATGCCGGTTGTAATCGGGCTCTCGATGATAATCGCTGGAATCGGCATAGGTGTCTGGATTTTGATCACCCTTTTGAACGCCAGCCGTCGAGGCAAAAACCTGCTCGACTAAACTAGCTGAATGCCTGAATCACCAAACACCCACTGGGTTCTCACACTTGTATGCGCCGACAGCCCGGGCATCGTGCACGCAATCACCGGTGCGATTGTGGCCGCAAACGGCAACATCACCGAATCACACCAATTCACCTCAGACGACACCGGGCGCTTTTTTATGCGTCTGCAGATTGAATCTGCTGTCTCGCGTGAACACTTTGAAAAGCAACTTCTGCCAGTTGCCGAGCGCTTCAAAATGGATTGGGTGCTTGACGAAGTTGGTCGCAAAATGCGCACCCTGGTTTTGGTCTCAAAGAGCGCTCACTGCCTAAACGATCTGCTCTTCCGCCAGCGCGCTGGTCAGCTTCCGGCTGAGTTTCCATCAATTTTTAGCAACCACCCAGACCTTCAAGAACTCGCTGCTTTTTATGGCATCGACTTTGAAAATCACCCGGTCACCAATCACGACGAAAAGCTGGCGTTCGAAAACCGCCTTCGCGAGTTCATTCGCGCCAACGACATCGAATTGATTGTGCTGGCCCGCTTTATGCAGGTGTTGACCCCTGAATTCTGCGAAGAATTTGCCGGTCGAATCATCAATATTCACCACTCGTTCTTGCCTGGCTTTAAGGGTGCAAACCCATATGCCCAGGCTCACGCCCGCGGCGTGAAGCTGATTGGTGCCACCGCGCACTTTGTGACCTCTGACCTAGACGAGGGGCCGATCATTGAGCAAAACGTGGTTCGCGTTGAGCACAGCGATTCGACCCGCCGCTTGGTTTCAATCGGTCAAGATGTCGAGTCAAAAACTCTGACTCAAGCTGTTCGATGGTTTGCCGAGCGCCGCGTTTTGCAAGACGGCGCCCGCACAATCATCTTTAGCTAGTCGCCAGTCGGCGAATTCTTCGCCACGGTTTGTTTTTGATCGCCATCGATGCGGCCAGAGCTAACCCGCCGCTTGAAATCACCAGTATGACCGGAGTTGCCAAATTACCGATGTTCGCAAGCGGATTTGCTGTCGACGTTTCTAGGTTCGTGATTGTTATCGGCGCCTTTGATTGAGCATCATCGGCTTGCAGGCCAGTAGCTAGGTTGGGCGCGCTGTCGATTGATTCGAGCTCGATTGCCGGCTCTCTCGACTGCGAGGCATTTGGTGCCAAGGGCGCCGCAACCGCGCTTTTCACCTGTCTGAAGAAATCAATCACGGGCTCGATCACCGGCGCCACAATGGGCGTGATTATCGGTTCAAGAATGCTTTCTAGCGGCGTGGCTGGTGCTTGGGCCTCTGGTTCTGTGACCGGCTCTGATGTTGCAGGGGTCGGCGTTGCCGGGGCACTTGATTCTGATGACCCGCTCGGTGCCGAACTGCTTGAACTCGGTGGCGAGGGCGATGCAGTTGGTGCTGGCGCCGAGGGTGTTGGTGCGACCACATCAACTCGCACAGTGGCGCTGGTTGCGTCGGCGGTTGGGGTCGCTGTTGTTGGGCTTGGGGTCGCTGTTGCCGTCGGTGCAGCCGATGCAGTTGGTGCTGGAGTCGCAGTTGCCGTCGGCGTCGGGGTTGCAGTTGCGGTCGGCGTTGCGGTCGCTGTTGGAGTCGCCGTTGCCGCTGGCGTTGCGGTTGCCGATGGCGTTGCGGTTGCCGTTGCTGCTGGAGTCGCAGCCGCAGCCGCGACGAGGTCGTAGGTCAAAACTGCAAGACCCGAACCCGAGCGCACTCCGGTTGCATTTGTTGTGGTGCCAGAAAAACTTGCGGCAACAAAAGATGAACCGCCGCCGCCAGCTCCAGATGATCCATCCGGAATCGAATAGCCGGCTCCTGATCCGCCACCGAAATAACCACCGCCACCACCGCCGCCTCCGGCTTTGGTGCCATCACCGCCGCCACCGCCGGTCATATAGTTTCCGGCGTATCCGTTGTCGTTGGGGCGATTGCCAAGAATTGCAAGGCCGCCGACACCGTTTGCAGTTTGCGAGCCAGCCGTTCCACCGCCCGCTCCCCCGCTGCCGTTAGCTCCATTGGTTCCGGTCAGCATTCCACCCGCACCGCCAACGCTGGCAACGCCAGTTCCACTGAATCCTGACTGCCCGCCACCGCCACCAGCAATCACCAACGCCGCTTGCTGCGAGGCATAGGTGAGTGCGCGAACATCGGTTCGCATCTCGGTGCGGCCGCCACCTGGGCCGGCATTATTCGAGCCATAGCCTGCGTCGCCACCACCGTTATAACCGCCAGGATTCCAGTCGCCAATCACGCCCTGGCCACCGACATAAAAGTAGAGCGAGGTTGGCACTGTGTTGAAAGTGCCTGAAACCTGACCGCCCTTGCCGCCTGCTGCACCACCGCCCTGAGCTCCAAAGAGATTGAAACGCAAATTGGAAATACCCGAGGGTGCGGTCCAGGTGTAATAGTCGGCCTTGAACGGAAAAGTCACGGTGCAAACATTGTTGACGCAGACCGGGGCTGGTGCGGCAGTCGCTGCGAATGCTTGCGGTGCCACCGCCACTGCAATCAGTGCAGTGACCGAGGTGATGAACGAAATGAACTTTGGCCAGCGGCGCAATTTTTTTCTGTGCATACCGAGTATGAAATAACCCCAGCGAAAAAATCGCTGGGGTTATCCACAGATTTAGTTTCTAGTGAAAAAAGTGTCGCTCGTTTGTGAAATACATGGTGATTCCGGCAGCTTCAGCAGCTGCGATGACTTCTTCATCGCGAACCGAACCACCAGGCTGAACCACTGCCTTGACACCGGCGTCAATCAAAATCTGCAAGCCATCGGCAAACGGAAAGAATGCGTCTGAGGCGGCGACCGAACCACGAGCGCGCGAAGATGCTCGCTCAACAGCCAACTTGCAAGAGTCAACGCGGTTGACCTGGCCCATGCCCACGCCGACCGATGCGCCCTCGCGGGCAAGCAGAATTCCGTTCGACTTAACCGAACGGCAGGCGCGCCAAGCGAACTTCAGGTCTTCCATGGTTTCAGCGTCGGCTTTCTTGCCGGTCACGAGCTTCCATCCTTGGCCATTGAATTGACTGAACTCGTCTGGCTGTTGAACCAGCAATCCGCCTGAAATCTGCTTGTATTCAAGCGCCTCGCGCGAATAGTTTGCCGGCAACTCGAGCACGCGCAGGTTTTTCTTTTCAAGCAAGATCTGCAGTGCTTCGATCTCGTATCCAGGCGCGATGATTACCTCAGTGAAGATGGTGGCAACTTGCTTTGCCATGGTCACGGTGACCGGGCGGTTGGCTGCAATCACGCCACCGAATGCTGAAACCGAGTCGCACATGTGCGCTTTGGCGTGGGCATCGGCCATCACGTCGGCTGAGTTTGGGTCACCAATTGCAATGCCGCAAGGGTTTGCGTGCTTGATGATCGCAACCGCTGGCTCACTGAAGTCATAAGCCGCGCGCAGTGCTGCATCGGCGTCGACATAGTTGTTATAAGACATGTCTTTGCCGCCGAATTGGCGCGCCTGAGCGATGCCGGCAACAGCACCCTCGCCGGTGGTGCGATATAGCGCCGCGGCCTGGTGTGCGTTTTCGCCATAGCGAAGCACGTTAGCCAACTGGCCGGTGATGTTCACCTCTGGCGCAAAGCCTGGGTTCTTGATTTCTTCGGTGGCAGTCTGGCCAGCATTGCGCTTCCATTCGCCTTCGAGCTCGGCTGCGAACCAGTTCGAAACCGCGAGGTCATAGCGCGCGGTGTGTGAATAAGCCAAGTATGCAAACTCACGACGCTGTGCCAACGTGGTTCCACCATTGCCCAGAGCTGCAATTAGCTCGCCGTATTTTGCTGGGTCGACGACGATGGCAACGTTCGCGTGGTTCTTTGCGGCGGCGCGAACCATTGCTGGTCCACCGATGTCGATCTGCTCGACAACTGCGTCTCCCTTCGCGCCAGACTGAACGGTCTGCACGAATGGATACAGGTTGACCACCACAAGATCGAATGGCTTGACCTTTAGGGCATCAAGCTGGCCCTCGTGGGCAATCAAACGCAGGTCAGCCAAAATGCCGGCGTGCACGCTTGGGTGCAGGGTCTTCACACGGCCGTCGAGAGTCTCAGGAAAACCAGTGACCTCAGAAACTTCAATAACCGGGATGCCCGCGGCAGATAGTGCGGCGAAAGTGCCGCCGGTTGAAACGATTTCGACTCCGGCTGCGGCAAGTGCCTGAGCAAGCTCAAGCAGGCCAGTTTTGTCGCTAACTGAAAGAAGTGCGCGACGAATTTGAATGCGGTCGCGGTGACGATAGTCGGCTGGCTGGTGATCATTGTGGGCTGCCATGTGAACCTCTCAATTGTTGATGCCGGGGGCTGGCATGCGGTTTTGAAACTAGAAAATTTGCGGTGAACGCAGGGCGCTAAGCGATTGAGCTCAGGTTGATTTTGTTGGTTGCGATGTCTTTCAGAGTCGAAACCAAAAGCTCGCGCTCAACAACCTTGATGCGTTCGTGCAGGTCGTATTCGCTATCTTCCGCCAAGACCGGCACGCTTGCCTGAGCAATGTGCGGTCCGGTGTCAACACCTTCGTCGACAACGTGAATGGTCACACCGGTCACTGATGCACCCGCGTTTAGCGCATCACGCACTGCGTGACCGCCTGGGAATGCAGGCAATAGTGAAGGGTGAGTGTTAATTAAGTTTGGGCTGA
>CALDKR010000045.1 GCA_937898095.1 uncultured Rhodoluna sp. | reverse complement strand
TGTCTTTGCGCTTGCCCAGGCCGAACTTGGTGCGGCGGGTCTTGCCAACGCGGTTAAGAGTGTTAACCGATGCAACCTTTACCTTGAAGATCGCTTCGATAGCCTGCTTGATTTCAGTCTTGTTCGAAGTTGGGTCGACCTCAAAGGTGAATTGCCTAAGTCGCTTCTCAACCTTTCGCGAGTTTCTTTCGAAGTCAGCAAATCTGGATCCAAAGAGCAGCAATCAGAGGCTGCCAAGGTGATTGACGAGGCAAGGCGCAAAATTCACCTGATTTTGTCAGCCGAATAGCTGGCGATGCAGACAGTCGACTATTCCGAATTGGCGAGGTCTCCGCACTCGCTCAACAAGCGCTATCGCCGCATTCTGCGGTTTGCCGCAATCGCACTCGCTCAAACCTGGTGGTTTGAACTGGTCTTGCCAAAATTCGGCCTAAGTCGATACGTAGCCAGCAACCGAATCGCGCGCGGTCAAAAAATTGCGCGTCGTTTTCGAGTTTTAGCTGCTGACCTAGGTGGCTTGATCATCAAAGTGGGCCAGTTTGCCTCATCCAGGCTCGATGTGCTGCCTGAATCGATCACCGCCGAACTCGAATCGCTGCAGGATGAAGTTGCACCTGAATCGTTCGAGCGAATAAAGGCACAAGTCACCCAGGAGCTCGGACTAGAACTTGAGCGGGCCTTTGCTGAATTCGACGAAACTTCGATTGCAGCGGCATCGTTGGGCCAGGTGCACCGTGCCAAGTTGACCGACGCCCTTGCCGAAGATTTTGGCGTTCAGCAGGTTGTGGTCAAAGTGTTGCGCCCCGGCATCGAACAGGTTGTGGCAATTGACCTGAAGGCCTTGCGCAAAATTGGCCAATGGCTTTCGAGAATTCGGCTTGTCAATCGCCGCACCGATGCGCCGGCCTTAGTTGAGGAGTTTGCTGCGGTTAGCCTGCAAGAAGTTGACTATTTCAACGAAGCCAGCAACCTCGAAAGATTCAAGAAAAATTTTGAAGAGGACCCGGTAGTTGACGCGCCATTAATTGTTTGGGAACGCTGCTCGAGCAGGGTGCTAACCATGGCCGATGTGAGCGACATCAAAATTAACGACATCGCGCAGCTCGATGCGGCTGGGATCAACCCAAATGAGGTCGCGGCCGAGCTCGCGAGAGTCACTTTTGAGCAGATTTTCACCCACGGCTTTTTTCATGCCGACCCGCACCCTGGCAACATTTTTGTCACCAAACTTGGGCCGGATTCCAGCTCAAAATTCAAAATCACATTTATTGATTTTGGAATGATGGGCGAGATTTCAGACGAGCGCCGTCGCGGATTGCAGTCATTTATCTTTGCCCTTGTTGCCAGAGATGCAAGAGCGTGCGTCGTGGCCATGCAAAACCTGGGAGTTCTCTTGCCCAGCGTCGACTCACTAGAACTCGAGCGCGCGATCTCGGCCGTGTTTGATCGATTTGGCGGCGTTGGCGTTGCCGAGATAACGCAAACTGACCCGCGAGAATTCAAAGAGTTGGCAATCAGATTTAGCTCACTCATCCGAACGTTGCCCTTTCAGTTGCCAGAAGACTTCTTGCTACTTTTGAGGGCCATTTCGCTTATTTCAGGTGTCACCAGCTCTCTAAATCGCGATTTCAATATGTGGGATGCAGTTGATCCATTTGCCAGGTCTCTGCTGAATGGAGGCGGAGTTTCGAAATCCGTTAGTCGCGAGGTTCTGTCATTTGCAACCACCCTGGCCGGCATTCCAACAAAGCTGTCTGGGGTTCTAACTCGCCTGGACCAGGGGTTGATCGCAGTGCGAGCGCCAGAGGTTGAGAAGTCGGTCGATCGATTGAATCGCGCAGTCGGCCGAGCCACCTCGGCTTTGATTTTCGCAGGTCTGTTCTTAGGCGGCATATTTTTGCGCAACAGCGCAGATGAGCTGGGCAACTGGCTGCTGCTCTTGAGTTCTATTCTGGCAATCCATGCAATTGGACTATTTCGCATTCGCTGAGCGCGCGCTCCTTTGAAGCGGTAACCTAACTCGAGTGCTGAATTTCTTGCAGCATCGCGAAGAGGCAGACGCCGCCCTACAAGGAGCAGCGAAACTTCTGGAACGAGTAACAAAAAACTAAATATCAAGGAGAATTCGCCTAGCGAGCCCCGAGCGCGGCGCGTAAGCAAAAAGTGGTGACCCACTTTTTGTAGCGACGCGGTGGGCGAACCCCCGCTAGGAGCAGCGAAACTTCTGGAACGAGTAACCAAAACTAAATATCAAGGAGAATTCGCCTAGTGGCCTATGGCGCACGCTTGGAAAGCGTGTTGGGTGCAA
>CALDKR010000044.1 GCA_937898095.1 uncultured Rhodoluna sp. | reverse complement strand
CTATCTCGAGCGCGAGATTGAGCAAGATTTGGCTCACGTTGATTGGGCGCCCCGCGTTAACATCTCAGCCAAAACCGGCCGACACCTAGAAAAGCTTGTTCCTGCCCTAGAGGTGGCCCTGGATTCGTGGGACACTCGAATTGCAACCGGAAAACTGAATGCGTTCATTCAGGAACTCACAATGGAGACACCTCACCCAGTGCGCGGCGGCAAGCAGCCTCGCATTCTGTTCGCAACTCAGGCAAGCAGTCGCCCGCCGAAGTTCGTTTTGTTTACCACTGGCTTCTTAGATCAGGGCTATCGTCGATTTATTATTCGCCGCTTGCGTGAAACTTTCGGTTTCGAAGGATCACCAATCGAGGTTGGAATGCGAGTGCGAGAAAAGCGCAAGCGCAACTAGATTAAATCAACGCTCAATAGAGTGCACGGGCTATAGCGCAGTTTGGTAGCGCACTTGACTGGGGGTCAAGGGGTCGTGGGTTCAAATCCCGCTAGCCCGACAAATGCGGGGAATTCAAATGCGTACAATCGGAGATATGGCAGTGAGTGAAGAGTTGACGTGGGGGCAGCAACTTCGCATGGTGCCAAATCTGCTGAGCGTTTTGAGGCTGGCACTTGTGCCGGTATTTCTGGTTTTGCTTCTCACTGAGAAGCACGCGCTCGCAATTATCGTTCTAGCCCTGGCTTCACTGACTGACTACCTAGACGGAGTCTTTGCCAGAAAATACAACCAAGTCACTCGGCTGGGTCAACTGCTTGACCCAGCTGCAGACAGACTTTACATTTTTTCAACCTTGATCGCACTCTCGCTTACCGGGCACATTCCGGTTTGGCTTGCCGCAATAGTGGTAGCCCGAGATTTGATGCTTGGAATCGTTTATCCAATTTTGGCCACACACGGATATGGGCCACTTCCAGTTCATTACTTGGGCAAAGCGGGAACTTTTGCTCTGCTTTACGCTTTTCCGTTGCTGCTTCTCGCTAACATCTGGACTGCTGCCGAATTCATCGTTTTGCCAATCGCTTGGGCATTTGCGCTCTGGGGAGTCGGGCTGTATTGGTGGGCAGGATTTGTCTACATTCGTCAGGTTAGAGACGTAGTTACTAACTCGAAACAATCTGTCGCTAGAGTAGCTGCAGAGGAGTCAAAGTAACTATGGAGTTTGCTGAATCAGGCCTGGGGGGTCTTTCAGATGAGGTCGGGTCGACGCTTCGTTTTAGCGAAGATTTGCTGGCCGAATTCGGCCCTACCCTGAGCGATGAGGAGCAGGCGGCGATTGCCGCTTTGCCAGCTGGCTCGGCTCTTTTGATCACTAAGCGCGGTCCAAATGTAGGTTCAAGATTCTTACTGGACCAGGCATTGACTTCAGTTGGCCGTCATCCAAACGCCGACATCTTTCTAGATGACGTAACCGTGTCTAGGCGCCACGCAGAATTCGTTCGCACTGAAACCGGCTTTGCTGTTCGAGACCTTGCATCACTAAACGGAACCTATTTCAATGGCACACGCATCGAGGATTCTGCGGCACTAGAAGACGGCGCAGAAGTCCAAATCGGAAAATTCAAACTCACTTTTTTTGCATCACAGGCAGATAAGCCAGGCGGTGCTGCGTAATGGCACAAGTTTCAGCGGCAAAGAGCTTTGCCCCACGCCCTTCAAAATTATTCACAATCGGCCAGGTTCTCGACCAGCTCGTTCCAGATTTTCCTGACCTCACGCCCTCGAAGCTGAGATTCCTTGAGGAACAGGGTTTGGTAATGCCAGAGCGCACCCCGTCTGGCTATCGCAAATTCACCGATATGCACATAGAGCGCGTGCGCATAATTCTTGAACTTCAGCGCGATCAGTATCTTCCGCTAAAGGTCATTTATTCCTATTTGACCGAGCTCGATGAAGGTCGTCAACCAAGTCTGCCGGGTTCCAATGGTCCCAAGCCTGAGCACCTAAAGCAGGCTCGACTCAAGAAATTCAGTGAAATTGAGCTAATCGCCGAGAGTGGCATAACCACAAGTTTGCTCAGTGAGGCTCGAGATGTCTCGCTGTTGGCCTACGAGCCATTTGACGTTTCGGCCGTCGAAATTGCAAAGTCAATTGTCAATCTTCAGCGATTTGGTATTTCACCTAGGCACCTGCGAGGGCTTAAGGCCTCAGCCGATCGCGAAATTGGAATTATCGAAGGCGTTGTGGCTCCGGTTCTTAAAAAGAATGACACCTCGTCAAAATCACGAGCCGCACATTACGCTCTAGAAATTGAGTCGCATTTCGCATCAATTCGCACTGAGCTTGTTAAGTCAGTGATCTCTAAAATCGACTCGTAGTAGCAAGTGATTTTTTTGACACTAGATATGGTGTCATTTTGGGCGACACGCCGAATTAAAAAATTAACCGCAACAATCGCCCATCTAGGCAACAATTAAGTTTGAACTTGAACTTGAATGTTGAGACCGAAGGGAGTGCAAATGGTTTCGAACGATTCAGGCACTCCGGTTGATTATGCCCAAAACATGCTCTTCACTGATGGACTTCCGTCCTCGGATCCTAATCTTGGCTATCGCGGCACATCAGCTGCTGCTGCATGTGGAATCACATATCGTCAGTTGGACTACTGGGACAGAACTGGTCTAGTGCAGCCAACCGTTCGCGGTGCAGCGGGTTCTGGGTCACAGCGCCTGTACTCTTTCCGCGATATTTTGGTTCTAAAGCTAGTCAAGAGATTGCTTGACACCGGTGTTTCGCTTCAGCAAATTCGCGTCGCCGTTGAACAACTTCGCGTTTCTGGAATCGACGACCTTGCTCGCATCACTTTGATGTCTGACGGTTCACGCGTTTATTTGTGCACCACTCAAGACGAAGTAATCGACCTGCTTGGCCGAGGCCAAGGTGTTTTTGGAATCGCAGTCGGTCGCGTGCTGAAAGAAGTAGAAGCAAGTCTTAGCGACATCAGTGCCAGCCACGTTGACGACATGGATGAACTTTCGGCCCGTCGCCTAGCTAGAAAAGCCGTCTAAATTCAATCTGACTCTGAGCTGAACTTTTGATCTAGCTCAATTTCAAGCAGCTCGCCGTTCCATTTTTGACCGCGCATAATTCTTGAAAGTCTGGCAAACCGTTTGTGATTTTTGATAGCTCGACGGTCGAGTGGTTTTGCAAATGAAGCCAGGGCACCGTCAAGAAGATCATCAAATAGTTTTGCCAAGTTGGCTGCGGTTTCACCCGGCCAGGTATGAATTGCGCGCGCTGCGCCTTGGGCTTGCTGGATTGTCGATTTTTCTTCAATTTGAACGTTTAGAAGCTCTGGCCCGAACAAGTCTGTGAGCTCCTTTATGCGGAATTCATGCTCTTTTGAATTTGCTCTGATGCGATTAATTACTACGCCTAGTGTTTGCAGTCGAGGAGTAAGACCGTTTTTTAGGCTTTCAATTGCTCGCATTGCTCGATCGGCGGCAACTACTGAAAACAGACCCGGCTCGGTCACGATTAGAACGCGGTCGCTCGAAACCCATGCGGTACGGGTGAGGCCGTTCAAAGAAGGTGGAGTGTCGATAATCACGAGGTCGTAATCCCGTTCGACTCGACTAAGTGCTTCTTCCAACTTCCACACATCGCGCATCGTGGGATTTGGCTTGTCAAAACTGATCGTGCGCGGGCTGCCAATCATTACATCTATGTTTCCTGGGCGCGCCTTGGTCCAGCTGCTGGATACGATTGCCCTAAGCACTACATTGTGCTTTGGATTCTCAAGGACTTCAGCGCAAGTTTCTCGAAATTCACCGAATGCACCGAGCCCGGTTGACGCATCACACTGGGGGTCTAGGTCAACCACCAAGGTTCTTAGGCCCCGTGAAAAAGCAGCTGAAGCAATGCCTAAAGCGACTGTGGTTTTGCCCACACCGCCCTTTAGGGAGCTCACGCTGAGTACATGCACTCGACTAGGCTACTGGTTAGCGTTTGCTGTCAAAAACAGCTTTTCGCTCTAACTGCTATGGAGTCATTGATGTTCAAAAAAATCCTTGTTGCCAATCGTGGTGAAATCGCCGTTCGCGCATTCCGCGCAGCTTATGAGCTTGGCGCAAAAACCGTTGGCGTATTTCCATACGAGGATCGAAACTCAATTCACCGCCAGAAGGCAGATGAAGCTTATGAAATCGGCTCAGAAGGCCACCCGGTTCGCGCATATCTTGACGTCTCAGAAATTATTCGAGTCGCTAAGGAATCGGGAGCAGACGCAATTTATCCGGGTTATGGATTTTTGTCTGAAAACCCAGAGCTTGCTGAAGCTGCGCGTGCCAACGGCATAGCGTTTATCGGCCCAAGCTCTGAAGTGCTTGAAATGGCCGGAAACAAGGTTACCGCTAAAGAGGCAGCAATTCGAGCTGGCGTGCCAGTTCTGAAGTCAACGCACTACACCGCAGATGTCGATGAGTTGGTTGCAATCTCTGATGAAATCGGTTTCCCACTATTTGTAAAGGCAATTGCCGGTGGCGGCGGTCGCGGTATGCGCCGAGTTGCGAGCAAAGATGACCTAAGGGCAGCGCTGGTTGAGGCGTCTCGAGAAGCTGAGAGCGCATTTGGCGATGCTCGCGTGTTCTTGGAGCAGGCGGTTATTCGCCCTCGCCACATTGAAGTGCAGATTTTGGCCGACACGCATGGCAACGTTTCTCACCTCTTTGAACGCGATTGTTCGATCCAGCGCCGCAACCAAAAGGTTGTCGAAATCGCACCAGCACCACTAATCGATGAAGAATTGCGCCAAGCGCTTTATCGCGACGCAGTTGCTTTCGCCAAGGCAATTGGATACCAAAACGCAGGTACTGTTGAATTCTTAATTGACACCGTGGGCCCAAACGCCGGCAAGCATGTTTTCATCGAAATGAACCCGCGAATTCAGGTCGAGCACACGGTCACTGAAGAAATCACCGATGTTGACCTGGTTCAAAGCCAAATGCGGATCGCCGCCGGTGAGACTCTGTTTGACCTTGGCTTGCAGCAAGAAAAAATTCAAATGCACGGTTTTGCCCTGCAGTGTCGAATTACTACCGAAGACCCATCGCAGAACTTCAGGCCTGACACTGGCAAAATCACCACTTATCGCTCTCCGGGTGGGGCAGGAATTCGCCTAGACGGTGGAACAGTCTCAACTGGGGCTGAAGTCAGCCCTCACTTTGACTCAATGTTGGTCAAGCTGATTGCAAAGGGTCGCGACTTTCAGGCCGCTGTTGTTCGCGCATCGCGTGCGCTCGCCGAGTTCCGTATTCGTGGTGTTTCAACAAACATTGCATTCCTGCAGGCAGTTCTGAATGACGAGATTTTCAAGAGTGGCGACCTGAGCACTTCTTTTATTGACGAGCACCCTGAATTGTTCTTGGCACGACCGTCACAAGACCGCGCCACTAAGTTGCTCTCTTGGCTGGCCGACGTGACCGTAAACCAGCCAAATGGCCCTCGAGCTGGCCACGTTTCTCCGGCTCTCAAGTTGCCAGCCATCGACATCACATCACCTGCACCATCTGGTTCGCGCCAGCGACTAATTGAACTTGGCCCAGCTGGTTTCGCTAAGGCACTTCGCGACCAAACTCCAGTTGCCGTCACTGACACCACTTTCCGCGACGCACACCAATCACTTTTGGCAACCCGCGTTCGTGGTCGTGACTTGATTACCGCAGCTCCATACGTAGCTCGCATGACGCCACAACTTCTTTCGGTTGAGGCTTGGGGTGGCGCAACCTATGACGTCGCCCTTCGTTTCTTGGGCGAAGATCCGTGGCAGCGACTTGCAGCACTTCGTGCCGCAATGCCAAACGTATGTATTCAAATGTTGCTTCGCGGCAGAAACACAGTGGGATACACGCCGTATCCAACCGAAGTGACTGAGGCGTTCGTTGCCGAGGCTGCCGCCACAGGTGTCGATATCTTCAGAATTTTCGATGCTCTAAACGACGTTGAGCAGATGAAGCCGGCTATCGCAGCCGTCTTGAAGACTGGAACTGCAGTTGCCGAGGTGGCACTTTGCTACACCGCAGACCTGCTAGACCCTGAAGAGAAGCTCTACACGCTTGATTACTACTTGAACCTGGCCGACGAAATTGTTGCGGCCGGTGCACACATTATCGCGATCAAGGACATGGCCGGCTTGCTGCGACCTGCTGCGGCTCACCGTCTGGTTTCAGCGCTTCGCGAGCGCTTCGATCTTCCGGTTCACCTGCACACACACGACACTGCTGGTGGGCAGCTGGCAACCCTAATGTCGGCAATTGCTGCTGGCGTAGATGCAGTAGACGTTGCCAGTGCACCAATGGCTGGAACCACAAGTCAGCCATCGGCTTCTGCTCTGGTGGCGGCGCTTGCTCACACGGCGCGCGACACGAACATCCCGCTGGCTGCAGTCGCTGATCTAGAGCCTTATTGGGAGGCTGTTCGCAAGGTCTATGCACCGTTTGAGTCAGGGCTTCCTGGTCCAACCGGCCGTGTTTATCGCCACGAGATTCCCGGTGGTCAGTTGTCAAACCTTCGCCAACAGGCAATTGCCCTCGGTCTTGGCGATCAGTTTGAAAAAGTTGAAAACATGTATGCCGCTGCTAGCGATATTCTCGGTCGCCCTACAAAGGTGACTCCGTCATCTAAGGTGGTCGGAGATTTGGCTCTGCACTTGGTTGCCGTAAATGCTGATCCAGCTGATTTTGCTGAAAATCCGCAAAATTACGACATTCCAGATTCAGTAGTTGGATTCATGGCTGGAGAGCTTGGCGATCTGCCGGGCGGCTGGCCTGAGCCATTCAGAAGCAAGGTGCTTCAGGGTAAGAACCTAAGTTTCGGCGTCACCCCGGTTTCGGCAGAGGACCTGGCTATATTGACCGGCGAAGATTCTGCCGCGCGTCGTGACACGCTAAATCGCTTGTTGTTTGCCGGCCCTACCAATGACTTCAAAAAGTTCCGCGAGACCTATGGCAACCTCGATGCAATGGACACCGTCGATTACCTGTACGGCCTCGAATCGGGTCGCGAGCACGTAATTGAAGTTGCTAGGGGAGTTCGAATTTATGTCGGCCTCGAAGCAATCGGTGGTGCAGACGCCAAGGGTTATCGAACTTTGATGGCGACAGTGAACGGTCAGTTGCGACCAATCAATGTTCGCGATCGCAAAATCACTGTCAACACTGTTCAGGCAGAGAAGGCTGACCCAACCAACCTAGGGCACGTTGCAGCTCCGTTTGCCGGAGTTGTGACCCTTCAGACCGTTGAGGGAACCCACGTCGAAGTTGGCCAGCCGGTTGCAACAATTGAGGCGATGAAGATGGAAGCAACAATCACCTCAAGCGTTAGCGGAATTGTGAAGCGCCTGGCGGTCTCAAAGTCGGCACCAGTTGAGGCCGGAGATTTGATTTTGGTTGTCGAGCCTGCCTAAAGCGGCTCACGACTAAACTCTTTATCTGAACTGCAGAAAGCCACATTTTCTGCTGCGTAAATTTAGGAGTCTATTTTGGCTATTTGGGGCAAAAGCTCAGATGAAGAAACTGGCGATGTTTTCGCGCCAAGGCCAGCAACCGGGCAACCAGAGGCTGAGAAGACTCACACCCTAGCTGAAATTGCAATCGATGCTGGTTCAGTAGACGTGACACCTAGCACTTCATCAATTGAAATTATCACCGAGGTTCCGAGCGTAGAAAAATTCGCTGACCAGCTAGAGCAAGATTCAGCACCTCGCGTCAACTATTCACGTCGAGACAGCCTTAGAGGCGAGGTCTTCGACCAGCCGGAGCCGGCAGCGATGCTAACAGCCGATCGCTTGCTAGACGCCAGCGCAAAAAACCGACCATCTCCAGAGTCGGGATGGCGACGCTTTGTTTATTTCTTGAGTCTCAAGTCAATCAACTTGGGCGATTCTCCTAAAGTTCGTGAGCGCAAGGCGATCGAGGCTCGAATTGGTGCGCAGCTAGATGGGGGCGCAAAATTCATCCCAGTTTTGACTCGAAAAGGCGGCGTGGGAAAGACCACTGTTAGCACCCTGCTCGGTATGGCGCTGGCGCTGAACCGCGAAGACCGAATTATTGCAATCGATGCAAACCCAGACCGCGGCACTCTTGCAGAGCGCGTAAGCAAGTCAACTCGATTCACAGTGCGCGATGTAGTAAATCGCGCCGCCGCAATCGATGGATTCACAGATTTTTCAACCATGGTTTCTCGAGACATCACTCGACTAGATGTCTTGGCATCTGATAGCGACCCAATGCTTTCAGAGGCATTTGACGAGGGGGATTACAACGTCGTCGCCGATATGGCAGCTCGCTACTATTCAATCGTTTTGACTGACTGCGGAACCGGTATTGTGCATTCTGTTATGCGCCCAACTCTTCAGCGCGCGAATGGACTCGTCATTGTTTCTGGCGGTTCTGTAGACGAAGCTCGCTTGGCTTCAGAAACTCTTACCTGGCTCGAGGCTAATGGCTACGGCGACTTGGTGCGAAACTCGATTGTGGCGCTCAATACGGCAACACAGGGCACAAACCTG
>CALDKR010000043.1 GCA_937898095.1 uncultured Rhodoluna sp. | reverse complement strand
GAGTTCAGACGTGTGCTCTTCCGATCTCAATCTCATAGAGCGCAAGCTCAAGGGCGTCGCGCTTGAGGTCGGGCTTGTCGGTGAATTCGCCGGCCTCTTGACCATAAGCCGCCGGGTTCACATCGCGACCACCACAGATAACCACACCGTCAAGGCCACTCATAATGCGCTTTGCACCCTCGGCGTCAATCTCTTGCGGCGGAATCAAAACAGCGATTCCACCGGCGCGATTGACCGCGTCAAAATATTCAGCAGGCAAAAAGGCAGCCTCAACATCCCATACGCCGGTTTGCGAACGCTGGCGATAGGTGGTTAATCCGATTAGTGGCTTAGAGGCGCTCAAAACCGCGAACACGCTCCCAGTCGGTGATGGCACGGTCAAAGGCAGCAACCTCAACGCGTGCGCTGTGAACATAGTGGTCAACAACGGAGTCACCAAAGACCTGGCGAGCAACGGTTGATTTGTCGAATAGGTCGGCTGCCTCGCGCAAAGTTGCTGGCACGTGTGGCTTGTCAGCCGCATAGGCGTTTCCGGTGGTGATCTCTTCGAGCTCTAGCTCGTTCTCGATTCCATAAAGACCCGCTGCAATCAAACCGGCAACCGCCATGTATTGGTTGACGTCGCCGCCAGGAACGCGGTGCTCAACGCGCATGCCGTGGCCGTGGCCAACCACACGAAGGCTGAGGGTGCGGTTGTCTAGACCCCAGGCCACAGCGGTCGGTGCAAAGCTGCCCTCGACATAGCGCTTGTATGAGTTGATGTTCGGTGCATATAGAAGTGTGAATTCGCGCATCAACTTGATCTGACCGGCCAAGAAGTGACGGAACATCTTTGACATTTCATATGGCTCTGATTTGTCAGAGAAAACTGGGTTGCCAGCTTCGTCGCGAAGCGAAATGTGAATGTGGCATGAGCTGCCTTCGCGCTCGTTGAACTTTGCCATAAAAGTGATTGCCTGGCCGTGCTTTTCGGCGATCATCTTGGCGCCACTCTTATAGATCGAGTGGTTGTCACAGGTGGTGATGGCCTTGTCATATCTGAAGGCAATCTCTTGCTGGCCAAGGTTGCACTCGCCCTTGACACCCTCGCAATACATGCCGGCGCCGTCCATGCTCACACGGATGTCGCGAAGCAGTGGCTCAACGCGGGTTGAAGCGAGCAGGTCATAGTCAACGTTGTAGTCAGTGCTGGCGCGAAGGTTGTCATAACCCTTGGCCCATGCGCCGCGATACGTCTCGTCGAAAACGATGAACTCGAGCTCGGTGCCAACATAAGGAACGAGGCCTTTGTCAGCTAGGCGCTGAACCTGCTTTTGCAGCACGGCACGCGGTGACTGGGCAACTGGCTTGTGGTCGGTGGTCTGAAGATCAGCCAAAACCATCGCGCTGCCTGGCAGCCATGGAACAAGTCGAAGGGTTGATAGGTCTGGAATCATGGCCATGTCGCTGTAGCCGTTCTCCCATGATGAGAACTCATAGCCATCTACGGTGTTGTTTTCGACGTCAACGGTGAGCAGATAGTTGCAGCACTCGGCACCGTGGCCCATGATGTCTTCGATAAATAGGCGGGCAGCAACGCGCTTGCCCACTAGGCGACCCTGCACATCGGTGAAACCGACAATCACAGTGTCAATCTCGCCCGACGCAACTAGCGCGGTCAATTCTTCGGGGGTTAGCAAACCTTTGTTTTTAGACATCCTTCATTCCTCTACCTTGAGGTGGGTTTTACAACCTTTAGAAAACACTACCTGAATGAGCGTTGTCAATCTGGCGCGTGAATTCGAGGTGAATTGAAACGCGAACGTAACAAATGGCACGAATTGGTTACAAAACCTTTATCTAAAGGTGGGAATTTCGTCTTATAACGGGTCTATGCTCTGAATCACCTAGCCATTACAAGGTCGTGTGTCTAGCAGTTTCGGCGTCACGACGGATAAGGAAAAACGCAGTATGTCTTCAGACAAATTAAAAGTCTCGGGCGTTACTTATAACCCTCAAGGCGACGATTATTACGAAAAGCGCCAGCTGAAAAGAACTGCAGGAATTTGGGGCCTATGGGGCCTAGCAGTCGCAGCCGTTATCTCGGGTGACTTCTCGGGTTGGAACTTCGGCATTGCAGCCGGCGGTTTCGGTGGCCTATTGGTTGCCTTCGGAATCCTGGTAGTTATGTACTACGGCATGATGTTTGCCATCGGTGAGATGGCAGCAGCCATGCCCCACTCAGGTGGAGCTTATTCTTTCGCCCGCAAGGCCATGGGTCCTTGGGGCGGTTTTATTACCGGCCTTGCCGAGACCATTGAATATGTAGCGACTACCGCGGTTATCGTCTACTTCTCAGCGGCCTATGCAGACGGCGTGACCACCGAGCTTCTCGGCTTCCACATGGATGCCTGGATCTGGTGGGTCGTCTTATATGCGGTATTCATTCTTTTGAACTCAGCCGGCTCAAGCGTTTCATTCAAGTTCGCGATCGTGGTTTCATTCATGTCAATCGCAATCTTGGTGGTTTACGGAATCATGGCTTTGGCCTCAGGTCAGTTCAACTGGGACTCACTATGGAACATCCCTTCTGACGGTGGCCCAACCTCAAGCACCTTCCTTCCTCACGGCATCGCCGGAATCCTTTACGCGATTCCATTTGGTGTTTGGTTGTTCCTAGGAATCGAAGAGTTGCCACTTGCCGCTGAAGAAGCACACGAACCCGCAAAGCACATTCCAAAAGCTGGTTTCTGGGCTCGCGGAACCCTCATCGCAACCGGTCTTCTAGTTATGTTCTTGAACACCGGAATCTTGGGCGCAGAAAAGACCGGCGCTGCTGGTGAGCCTCTACTAGACGGCTTCCGTGCAATCGTCGGCGACGGCTGGGCTGCTGTGCTGGGCATCTTCGCACTTATCGGTTTGCTAGCTTCGCTTCAGGGCATCATGTTCGCATATGGCCGCAACATGTATTCACTGTCACGCGCTGGCTACTATCCGAAGGCACTTTCAGTGACCGGCAAGAACAAGACCCCTTGGGCAGCTCTTCTAGTCGGTGGCATCATCGGCTTCGCTGCTCTAGTTGTGGTCGATGCAACCGGTGGTGCATCTTCACCTGCTGGTGCGATCGTACTAAACATCGCAGTATGGGGCGCAATGCTTGCCTACCTAATGCAGATGATTTCTTACGTGCTGCTCCGTCGCAAGTTCCCATCACTTGACCGCCCATACAAGTCACCTTGGGGCGTGCGCGGTGCAACAATTTCGGGCATCATCGCTGCTATTTCGTTTATCGGATTCTTGGTGAACCCAACATTCTTGCCTGCGATTGTCGCGATCATTGTTGTCTATGTGATCATGTTGGCGATCTTCGCAGTCTGGGGCCGTCACCGCCTAGTTCTCTCACCAGAAGAGAAGTATGCAGTTCACGGCGTTCACGAATAAATCGATCAGCTCATTTATTCAAAGCGGTTTACTGGTCTGGGGTCGGCTCTTCGGAGTCGACCCCTTTCCATCGCAAAATGTTTCAGAAAACCAAGTTCCAAAAATCAAATTCCAAATACATAAGTTTCACAAAATCAGCAATACCTATTTATAAGGCTCTGCAATGAAGCAGCTAAACGCACTTGATCTTTTCACCGTGGGCATTGGCCCATCTAGCTCGCACACCGTTGGCCCCATGCGAGCGGCCAGGTTGTTTGCACTCGAACTTCAGTCGGCCGGCCTGCTTGCCGCCACCGCAAAAATTCAAATCACTTTGTATGGTTCGCTCGGCGCAACCGGGGCCGGACACGGAACCACAAACGCCCTTATTGCTGGGCTCGCTGGCGAGACAGCCGAGACCTGTGACCCCGTTGCAGTGTTGGCCGCTTGGGCCGGGGCTTTGGCCGCTGGCCAGATTTCAGTGCTCGGTCACACCGTGCCGCTTGTTGAGGCCGACTTGAAATTCGAGCCGCGAACTCACCTGCCTCGTCACTCAAACGGAATGCTCTTCGAGGCATTTGATGCGGCCGGGGCTGCGGCCACCTTGTCACCCGGCGAATCGGGTGCTCCCATTTTGAGTCGTCAATATTTTTCAGTTGGCGGCGGATTTGTCGAGGGCGATGAAGCGCCTTTATCGATTGATTCTGATGTGCCGCATGCATTCGCATCGGCTGCAGAGCTGATTGAGATTTGCGAGCAGACCGGGCTGACAATCGCTCAGGTGGTTCGGGCTAACGCAGTTGCTCAAATTGGTGAAGCTGCGGTCGAGGCCAAGTTGGCCTCGGTTTGGGCGGCTATGTCTAACTGCGTTGAGTCGGGTCTTAAGGGTCGCGGGGTTTTGCCTGGCTATCTAGCAGTGCCTCGGCGAGCGGCTGCAATGGCTGCCGGCCTGCGCGCTCGCGAGGCTGAGTTTGTGCCACACAGCGAGTTAGCCAACGAGTGGCTGCAGGCATATGCGATTGCGGTCAACGAAGAAAACGCAGCTGGCATGCGCGTGGTCACCGCGCCGACCAATGGGGCTGCCGGAATCATCCCGGCGGTTGGCTATTTTGCCAAGCAGTTTAAGAAGGTCAGCGATCAGCAGTTGGCGCATGACTTTTTATTGACCGCGGCCGGCATCGGTTCGCTATATAAGATGAATGCTTCGATCTCGGGCGCCGAGGCTGGTTGCCAGGGCGAGGTCGGCTCGGCGTGCTCGATGGCCGCCGGTGGCTTGGCCGCAGTGCTCGGTGGCACGGTTCGTCAGATTGAAAACGCTGCCGAAATCGCCATGGAACACAACCTTGGCTTGACCTGTGACCCGGTTGGTGGATTCGTGCAGTTGCCGTGCATCGAGCGCAATGCGATTGCCGCTGGCACGGCGGTTGCTGCTGTGCGCTTGGCACTGATGGGTGACGGCTCTCACAAAATCTCGCTCGACACCGTGATCGAAACCATGCGCCAAACCGGCCTCGACATGTCGACCAAATATAAAGAGACCAGCATGGGCGGCCTCGCCGTAAACGTTATTGAGTGCTAGCCATTGCCTCTGGCGCAGCTCTTGCCGTTGTCGCTAGCTAAAAACCCTGGCAACTAGCTTGCGAATTGCAATCAAGATAAAGCCGAGTCCGATCATCAGCACTGTGATTCCGCCGATGTATTGAAGCATGCCTGGCACGCCAGCTGGCTCATTAGGGTTCAAGAACCAATAGGCCCACCAGCCATCGATTGAGCCGCGGGTAACCGAGAAAATCAACCAAGCCAGCGGATAAGCCGCCACCCAAAGCGAGGCGCGAAGGCGCAATTTGGGATAACCAGCAACGATCAGCCAGTCGAGCAAGATGAGCACGGCGGCCCATACGTGCATAATTTCGTTTGGCACGACCGGCCAGGCATAGCCGGCATCGCGAATGTCACCGGCGCCACCGCGAAGCAAGGCGTTATAAACCACGGCAATCACGATCGAATAGGTGGTCGCCGAGACGCGGGCGATGGTCACCTGCTTCTTTTCAGGGGTGCCGTTCCAGGCCAGCCAGCCGGTGTATGCGAGCATCACCGAGGCAATGAGAGTGCCCTGAATGCTGAAATAGGCGAAATACTCTGCAGGTCTGAAGAGGTTGTGGGCCAGGCGGTCGGTGACCTGCCAAACGACGCTCGAGAAGATGGTGGCTGCGGCCAGCCATCGAAGAATCGCGACGCTGCGAGTTGGTTTCATGCGCTAAATCTATCGGGGCTGGCAATTTATAAACGGGATGCCGCCTCGCGCGAGATAACAATTCGGGGGTGGAATAAATCTGTCAAGGGGTGGTTTACTTAACACATGACAGCACAGCAAATTCGCTTCGGACTCGACACCTTCGGTGACTCATCGGTCGACGAGCAGGGCAACCCAATTTCAGACGCCCAGACCATTCGCAATCTTGTGGCTCAGGCGGTTCTCGCCGATGACCTAGGCCTCGACAACTTCAACGTTGGCGAGCACCACCGCGACGACTTCGCGGTTA
>CALDKR010000042.1 GCA_937898095.1 uncultured Rhodoluna sp. | reverse complement strand
GCTCTTGAAGACAGCGATGATGTTCAAAACGTCTATACAAACTTCGACATGTCGGCAGAAGTTCAGGCCCAGCTAGAAGCTGAATAAAAGCATGATGCGCATCATGGGAGTTGACCCGGGTTTGACTCGCTGTGGTGTCGGAATCATCGATGCGGGCAATTCTCGTGCTGTTCAATTTGTTGCCGTTGAAACCATCAACAGCGACAAAAATGAGTCAATCGACGAGCGAATTGGCACTGTAGCCAAACGGCTTGAGCAACTAATTGCTGAGCACCGACCTCAACGGCTTGCTATAGAGCGCGTTTTTTCTCAGCAGAATTTGCGTTCGGTGATGGGCACTGCGCAAATTAGCGGGGTTGTTTTTTATTTAGCAAATAAGCATGGAATTCCGGTTGAACTACACACTCCAACCGAAGTCAAGGCAGCAGTCACCGGCTCTGGGCGCGCTGCAAAGCAGCAGGTTGGCGAAATGGTGAAGAGAATTTTGAAACTAACCGAAATTCCGAAACCTGCCGATGCTGCAGACAGTCTGGCTATTGCGATCTGCAACGCATGGCGACAAGGCCCAAACGTGGCAGGTTCAGCAACGAGCGCTCAAGCCGCCTGGAAATCCGCGATTGCGCAATCCCGAGCCAAGCAGCGAAGCTAGTTAGCATTAGCAGGTGATTGTTCAACTTTCGGGTTCTGTTCTCGAATCAAACCTCGGCAGGTTAGTGCTCGACGTTAACGGTGTCGGCTATGAGGTCATTACCCCGTCGCGCCAGTTCTCAAAAGTGAGCGTCGGCGACAACGTCACAGTGATTACTTCGTTTGTCGTGCGAGAAGACTCGCAGACGCTTTATGGATTCGAGAGCCACGAAGCAAAGCAGCTTTTCATGACGCTACACAGTGTCACCGGAGTCGGCCCTAAATCTGCACTCGCAGTTCTATCTCACTGGGATTCAGACACTATTGCTAACGCGATTGCACATGGAGACGACAAGGTTTTTAGTGCCGTTTCTGGCATAGGCCCAAAAACAGCCAAGCTCATTTGTGTAACGCTGGCGGGCAAGGTGTCACTTGCGGCAGCAGGCACCTCTGCTGAATTGCAAAGCGTAATTTCGGCACTAATTAGTTTCGGCTGGAGTGACGCAATAGCCACCAAAACAGTGAAAACGATCGCGGCAGAGAGCCCGACAATGTCGGCTGGCGAGATTCTAAAGGCTGCTCTAGCCAGCAATTCAAGTGCAAAGGTTGCTGACTAATAGTGACCGAACTAACCAACCCATTAGCCGACTCGACAGAGTTGGTTTTTGAATCAGCACTTAGGCCTAAATCACTCAGTGAATTCATTGGTCAGAAAAGGTTCGCGAACA
>CALDKR010000041.1 GCA_937898095.1 uncultured Rhodoluna sp. | reverse complement strand
AGGCTTGGTCTCACCGCCACATTAGTTAGAGAAGATGGTCGTGAATCTGACGTCTTTTCATTAATTGGACCAAAGCGCTTTGACGCTCCTTGGAAAGATATCGAAGCGCAGGGCTACATCGCTCCAGCAAAGTGTTACGAGATTCGAATTACTTTGCCAGATGAAGATCGAATGAAATATGCGATTAGTGATGCTGATTCCAGGTTCCGAATTGCCGCAACCGCCAACGCCAAATTGCCAATTCTGAAAAAGCTTCTAGACAAGAATCCCAATGAACCAACTTTGATAATTGGCCAATACCTTGATCAAATTGATGAGGTTTCAAAATCGCTTGGCATCCCAAAGCTCACGGGTGAAACACCGGTGACAGAAAGAGAGCAGCTGTTCTCTGACTTCAGAGCAGGCAAACTGAAGGCGCTGGTTGTATCCAAAGTCGCAAACTTTTCGGTAGATCTACCTGAGGCATCGCTCGCAATTCAGATTTCCGGTTCATTTGGATCTAGGCAAGAAGAGGCTCAGCGGCTAGGACGCCTGCTTCGACCCAAGCAGGACGGCCGAACAGCACAGTTTTATACCCTGGTAGCAAGAGACAGCGTCGAACAGGACTTTGCTCAAAACCGACAGCGCTTCTTGGCCGAACAGGGCTACAGCTACGAAATCCTGGACGCACACAGCCTCTAAGCCACTTGGGTCAGGTCACCGGCCGGTTAGGTCCGCTAAACCTCACAGGTGACACCCTAAGGGCATTCAGCGAGTTAACAGGAAACTCCCTGAAACTAAAGCCATGGAAAACGTAAAGGTACTAATCGTCGACGACGAACCAAACATCCGTGATCTACTCTCAACCAGCCTTCGCTTTGCTGGTTTCAGCGTTCATGCCGTGGCAAACGGTGCCGACGCTGTGCATGCCGCCGAAAAGGGCGAGCCAGACATCATCTTGCTTGATGTGATGCTGCCTGACATGAATGGATTCAGTGTCACTAAAAAGATTCGCTCTATGGGCATCACTGCCCCGGTCTTGTTTTTGACTGCCCGCGACGAAACCGAAGACAAAATCACCGGCCTGACCGTTGGCGGCGATGACTACATGACCAAGCCCTTCAGCCTTGACGAGATCATTGCTCGCATTCACGCCATTTTGCGACGAACCAAGACTGCCGAAGTTGAAGAGTCAATCATTGATGCCGGCGAGATCAAGATCAACCAAGATGCACACGAGGTTTTCGTGAATGGCGAGCTTGTTGACCTCAGCCCAACTGAATTCAAACTGCTTAGATTCTTAATCAGCAATCCAAATCGCGTGCTGACCAAGGCACAGATTCTTGACCACGTTTGGGAATACGACTTCAATGGCGAGATGGGCATTGTCGAGTCATACGTGTCTTATTTGCGCAAGAAGCTTGACCCGCTAACCGCAGAACCGGTGATCACCACAAAGCGTGGTGTTGGATACATGTATAAAACCGCTAAGAACGGAAAGTAATTGGCATCAAAGCTAGCGACCGCATGGGAGCAGGTTTCGCTTCGCAGCAAGCTGACGGCGCTGTCGGTTGCGCTCATCGGTTTGCTTTTGGTCGTGTCTAGCTTTGGCACAATTTCGCTGCTTCGCACCTATCTTGAGCAAAATGTCGACACCCTGCTTTCGACCACAGCTAACACCCTGAGAAACGAAGACCCGACCACACTCGAACAACGGCTTGCCACAAAGCAGGTGCAGCTGCCTCGGTTGCCGTCTGATTTCTATATCGCCTATCTAGACACCGATGGCTCACTGCTAATTGGCCTAGTTTCAGCAACTAGCGAAAACGAACACGCGCCTAATCTCACCAAATTCACTATCGACACAGTGCTTGCCACTGAGGGAGTGCCCTTCGAAGTTGATGATGCCGCAACATCTGGCGAGCGTCACAGTTGGCGAATGGTGGCTGTTCCGCTGACCACAATGCCGGGGTCGCTCGTGGTTAGTTTGCCGACCGAAGGCAACAACGCCTTGATTGGCCAATATGCATTGATTGGCGGCGGTTTCGGTGCAGTTCTGCTGCTGATTAGCGGGCTTAGCATCTGGCTCACCATCTCGTCGGCACTTCGGCCATTGACTGAGGTCGAGCGCACCGCTCGCGCGGTGGCCGAGGGCGACACATCTCAGCGACTGATTGAGCGCCCAGGCAAAACCGAGATGGCCAGATTGAATCGCGCTCTCAACACCATGCTGGGCAGCATTGATTCTGCGCTGACTTCACGCAACAAAACGCTCGACCAAATGCGCCGATTTGTTGCCGACGCGTCTCACGAATTACGCACTCCCCTGGTTTCTGTTCGCGGCTATGCCGAGCTCTACAGAATGGGCGCCCTCAAAAAAGAAGCCGATGTCGCCGAGGCAATGAGTCGAATCGAAAGCGAAGCGGTGCGAATGTCGGGCTTGGTCGAGAGCCTTCTGACGCTGGCTCGCCTCGATGAAGGTGCAAAAACCGAGTTGGTTGACACCGATTTGGTGTCAATGGCGCGAGACGCCGCAAAAGATGCTTCAGTGGCCGATCACAAGCGCGAAATCTTGATCACCGACATGTCGGGCAACAGCCTCAGTGAGGGCGCTGAGGTTCGCGCCAAAGTAGACCCGAACGCCATGCGGCAGGTTTTCACGAATCTGCTGGCGAATGCCTCTAGGTTCTCTCCGGTCGATGTGCCGATTGAGGTTGCGATTGCAACCGAGGGCAAGCAGTTGGTGTTTGAGGTTCGCGATCACGGCGAGGGAATTCCGGAACAGCTGCGCGACAAAGTGTTTGAACGTTTTTATCGCGTCGACAATTCTCGAAATGCCGAGACTGGCGGCTCTGGTCTGGGGCTGGCTATCGTTAGTCAGATTGTTGCCAATCACAAAGGCTCGATTCTGGCCCTTGAAACCCCTGGCGGCGGCGCAACTTTTCGTGTAGCCGTGCCTTTGTCTAAATAAATCGAGTTTTTCCACAGATATTTAGTCAGGCCGCGGATGCCCACCTGACCTGAGGTCTGATTGTGACATGACTCAATTCACCGTAGACAGCGAGCAAGTTCTCGCCGCAAACGTTACTATTCAAAACACCATTTCAAAACTGCAAACCGAAGTCGACTCGCTGCACAGCCAGCTGCTGAATTTGCAATCTAGCTGGACGGGACTCGCAGCAAATAGCTTTCAAGATCTAGCCTCGCGATGGCGACAGACCGCCGCAACAGTTGATGGTCAATTGGCAGAACTTGGCAATGCCCTGGCTTATGCGGCTGCTCAATATTCTGAAATAGAGCTAGCCAACCAGCGGCTTTTTAGCTAGCGCTTTCTATTTGGCAAAGTTGAAGGTTGCCAGCAATACCGCGATAAACAGCATGACCGCGGCAATTAGCGAGTCAAGTACTCTCCAAAAAATAGGGCGCGCCATGATGCCGGCAGCTGCCTTGGCGCCAAACCCAACAGCGCTAAACCAAAGCACGCTGCCAGTTGCCGCTCCGACGGCAAAAAGCCAACGGTTTTCGCCAAACTGGTTTCCGATGGAGCCCAAAAAGATAACCGTGTCGAGATACACGTGGGGGTTCAAATAGGTCAGCGCCAATGTGGTCGCGATCACTTGCTTTAGAGTGCCGCTTTTTGATTGACCTGCGTCGAGTTTTTCGGTCTTGAACGCACTTTTTGCTGAATTAAACGCGAACCAAAGCAGATAGGCAACGCCAAACCATCGAATAAATTCAAGTGCAAATGGTGCTTTAGAGACAATCAAACCCAAGCCGCCGACTCCGGCAAAAATAAGAATTGCGTCAGACACCGCACAGATTGCCACCACGATTGCTACATATTTGCGAGTCAGGCCCTGCCGAATCAAAAATGCGTTTTGTGCACCAATCGCAATGATCAGCGAGAGTCCGGTTAGCAGGCCAGGCAAGAAAGCAAACATCGAATCAGCCTATTGTGTGCCGGCAAGAATCGCCTGGCCAATCAAAAAAGGCCCACCGAAAACAGTGAGCCTTTTTTGATTTAGAACTGTTAGAAGTCCATGCCGCCCTGAGGTGCAGCAGCTGGAGCAGCTGGCTCTGGCTTGTCGGCAACAACAGCCTCGGTGGTTAGGAACAGACCTGCGATTGACGCTGCGTTCTGCAATGCCGAACGGGTCACCTTAACTGGGTCGTTGATTCCGGCCTGCAGAATGTCGACGTATTCGCC
>CALDKR010000040.1 GCA_937898095.1 uncultured Rhodoluna sp. | reverse complement strand
CTCGCCGGGCTCATAACCCGGAGGTCGTAGGTTCAAATCCTGCCCCCGCAACCAAAAGTGCCTAGCGGCAAGAAATCCCTCGAATCGAAAGATTCGGGGGATTTTTTTCTGTGCATAACTAAAACGAGAACAGCCAAATCGTTTTAGTTTCTGACTATGAATCAGCAAAAAATCTTTGTTTTCGCCATGGGGCTTGCCATGTGCTGCGGTGTGCTTCTGGGCCCGGCGCCAATAGGTCACGCAGCTACCAGCACTAAGACCACAACAAGTTTTAGCTACTCTTCAAAAGTTGTCGGAAACACCGTCGTGATTTCAGGCAACAGCACCATTTCAAGCAGCAGTTCATCGGCGGGCAAAACGACTGTTTCAAAAACGCCCGCGGTGGTTAAGCCGCCCGCCTCAAGCAAAACAATCGTCACAACAAAGACCCCTGCTTCACAGAAGCAACCTGCAGTCAAGACGCCGGCAAAAAAGCCCGCGGTCGCACCCTCGTTAAAAACCGCAAACTCTGTGCAGTCGCAAAAAAAATCGTCGTCGAAGCCAAGAGTGCTCATGGGTTCGGTCGCAACAACAGTGGTGAATTATTTCATTCACACTAAAAAGCCCACGACCCCAACAGTTTTCAAACTAGCGCCCAAGCCGACCCCTAAAGCCATAACCAAAGTGATCATAAAAACCACCCCTAAGGTCATCACTCCAGCTAAGAAAATAACTGTAAAAATGCCCGCGGTTTCAAGCTCGAGGGTCAACTCGGCTTCGGGCGAAGCTAGTTTCACGCCAGAAACAATCACCGCCGCGGCGTTTCCGCCTGCGGTGTCAGTTAGCGACCCGGTTTATTTGAGCGCACCGGCTTCGGCTCACTATCGAATTGGCACCATCCTTGGCAAAACTGCTCAAGTCAGATTCACGCCCATAGATTCGACTTGGAGTTTCGGCGATGGAACTACGGGGGCGGGGCTCAATCCGATGCATACTTTTGCGACACCCGGAAAATTCAATGCGACAGTGGCAGTTCGATATCAGGTCAGTTATCGATTTGCTGGTGAAACTACTTGGAACAACGAGTCGGGGCAAATTACATTGACTGACCAAGTGCAAATCACCGTTTCTGTGCCTCAGAACGAAGCCCCTCAGCAAGGACCACCCGTGGACAGTCGGCCATATCTGGTCGGTGAAAATTGTCTGAAAAATCCACTGGCTTTTGCGTGCTGAGCTGAGCCAGAAAGTTCTCAGCTGCTTTTCATAAACTATTCAGGTTCGATTGCGATTCTGTAGCAAAGATCGAACTTGAAAGGTCATCAAATGAGCGATTACAACCGTCAATTTGTTTTCGATTTGCCAACTCAGCAGTTTGTCGCTGAACCTAAACCAACCTTTAAACAGCGAGTCACCAAGCGCCTAACTTTCTTTACGGCGGTGAGCGCTGTGACTGTCGGCTCAATCATCGGTGCTGGCGTGGGCGCCGGCGTCGGAATTGCAACTTTCAACTACTGGACCC
>CALDKR010000039.1 GCA_937898095.1 uncultured Rhodoluna sp. | reverse complement strand
CAAGCTCGTCTTTTACTTCAGCTGTAAGCGCCAAGGTCACTCCTTTCCGATGTCTCTGTGCTTCACGTTGATAGAAAGTTCTGGGTCGCTCGAGAGCAGTTCGGCAATCTTGCGAGCCACCGCGACCGAGCGGTGCTTGCCGCCCGTGCATCCAACCGCAATCGTGGCGTAGCGCTTGTTTTCGCGAAGATAACCGGCGAACACAGGACGAAGGGCGGCAACGTAGTTTTCGATGAACTCAGCAGCACCCTCCTGGGAAAGCACGAAGTCCGACACCGGCTGGTCTTCACCGTTGAATGGTCGAAGCTCTTCGTTCCAGAACGGGTTGGGCAGAAAACGCGCGTCGGCAACCAAATCGGCATCGGTCGGCAGGCCATATTTGAAACCGAAGCTCATCACATTGACTTGAAGTTTGCGACTCTGGGCCAGCGAGAATGCATCAGAGATTTTGTTTGACAGCTGGTGCACATTTAGGTCGCTCGTGTCGATAATCACATCTGCTGATTCACGCAACGACAAGAGACGCGTGCGCTCCTCATCGATGCCGTCAAGAATTGTTCCGTTGCCCTGAAGCGGGTGAGGTCGGCGCACGTTTTCAAATCGACGCACCAAAGCCGCATCGGCAGCCTCTAGAAATAGCAACCGCAAATTGACGTCGCGCGATCGAAGCAGATTTAGGTGCTCGTGAAGTTCGTCAAAGAACTCGCCACCGCGAACATCGATGACAACTGCCAATCGAGGCAATGGGTTTTTGGCCAGAGTGAACAGGTCTGCAATTGGACCAAGCATCTGTGGCGGCAGGTTGTCGACTACATACCAGCCTAGGTCTTCGAGGGCGTTTCCGACGGTTGAGCGGCCAGCGCCCGACATGCCGGTGACAATCAGAAGTTCGTGCTGGCGAACAGCGCGCGAAGCCTTATTTTCTGCGCTCACTACTCCCCCTACTGCCGGTTTTATCCAGAGTCTAGTCGAGCGCGACACGCCGATGCTTAGGTTTTTGGATTTAGTTTTTCGAGAATCTGCGCGGCCAGGATATCTCCAATGCCGACCACTGAAGAAATCTCACCTTCGGTAGCCATTCGAAGTCGCTTTGCCGAGCCAAAATGTCTTAGCAGTGCAGCAACCCGCTTGGCC
>CALDKR010000038.1 GCA_937898095.1 uncultured Rhodoluna sp. | reverse complement strand
TTTGAAATCGGTTGATAAGAAGCGGTCGACGCGATGTTGATGATTGCACCAGAACCGCGAGCTTTCATCATTGGAAAATAAATGCGACTCAGTTGGGTTAGCGCGGCAACATTGACGTTGATTTCGTCGGCAATCGAGTGAAAATCTTCTAGGTCAAATGGGCCGATGTGGCCGAACCCCGAATTATTTATCAGCACATCAATCTCGACATCGATTTGATTAGCCAGAGATTCGGCCGCGCCAGGCAATGATAGGTCGGATGCGATTACGCGCGATGTGGTGCCGTGCTTGCGCGCCAGCTCATCAGCCAGAGAGTGCATGCGGTCGGTGCGCCTAGCGGCAAGCACCAGGTTAAAACCCTGGGCGGCATATCGGCGAGCAAACTCGGCGCCGATTCCGCTAGAGGCTCCGGTAATAAGTGCTGTCGCCATTGTTGCTCCTCGAATCTAGCTTGCTCAATCTAACTATGGTGAACCCTAAGTGGGCCGAAGTTATTCTTGCTCTAGCAAAAAACCCGACCCAGAATTCTGGGTCGGGTTTTTTAATCTCGCTATTACTTAACTGCTCCAGAAGAAATGCCCGAGATGAACTGCTTCTGCAAGATTAGGTAGAAAACAATGATCGGCAGAACTGCAAGCAACAAACCGGCCATTGCTTGACCGTATTCGGTTGAATACTGGCCATAGAACAAATAGGTCGAAAGTGGCAAAGTCTGAGTTTCAGTGTTTAGAACCAGACGAGGCAACAAGAAGTCGTTCCAAATCCAAAGTGCATTAATGATCGCAACGGTTGCGGTCACAGGCTTCAGCATCGGAAAAATGATTCTCCAGAAGATAGTGAAGTCTGACGCGCCGTCGATTGACGCAGCCTCATCGAGCTCTTTAGGAATGTTCGAAATGAAGCCGTGGTAGAGGAACGCCGACAGAGCGACACCGAAGCCCATGTAGAAGAACACCAAAGCACCGATGCGGTTTAGGTCAACCAGCGGGGCAAAGATTGCCGAGAACGGAATCATCAGCGCCTGGAAAGGCACGATCATCGAAGCAACCAAGACCAAGAAGGTTCCCTTTGAGAATTTCGAGGTGTTGCGCGCTAGGTAGTAGGCAAGCATTGAAGAGATCAAAATCAAAGCGCCAACGCTCAAAACAGTGATGATGATTGAGTTGGTCAACGATTGGAAGAAGTTCA
>CALDKR010000037.1 GCA_937898095.1 uncultured Rhodoluna sp. | reverse complement strand
GGCAGCGTCTTCGGCTGGTGCGAATGGGTGCAGCCCGCCGAACTCAGGCCTGGTGACCGCGGCCATCTCGGTGGTTGCGTTGAGCTTCATGGTGCATGAGCCCAGCGGAATCATGCCCTTGTCGAGCGCGTAGTCATAGTCGGCAAGCTTCTTGATGTAGCGAAGCATCGCGGTTTCTGAGTGATAGGTGTTGAACACCGGGTGCTCAAGATAGCCGCTCTTGCGGTCAAGCCCACCCAGGCGGTTAGCCACAGCGCCCGAGGTCGAAGCGGCAACAATGCCGGCATCGCTCGCATCAAACAATCTTGCGATCGTTGCGATGTCTGACCACTCGCTGGTCTCGTCAATCGAAATCGAAAGCACCGAATCGCTCACCTTATAAAGCGTGATGTCGTGCTTGCGGGCCGCTTCAAAAATTGCTGCAGCGTCAACTCCAACAACACGGATGGTGTCGAAGAAGCTCTTGTTTTCAACTGCAACTCCGGCACTTTCAAGAGCGGTCGCAAGCGCAACGGTCTTGTTGTGCACTGTTGAAGCAATTGCCTTTAAGCCGACCGGGCCGTGATACACGGCATACATGCCCGCCATAACAGCAAGCAAAACCTGAGCGGTGCAGATGTTAGAGGTGGCGCGCTCGCGGCGAATGTGCTGCTCGCGAGTTTGCAAGGTTAGGCGATAGGCCGGGCTGCCATCGGCATCAACCGAAACACCAACCAAACGGCCAGGCATGTTGCGCTCGAGTGAGTCGCGAACCGCAAGATAACCGGCGTGCGGGCCGCCATAACCCATTGGCACACCAAAGCGCTGAGTGGTGCCCACCACGATGTCGGCGCCAACCTCGCCCGGTGCTTCAAGCAGGGTTAAGGCCAACAGGTCGGCAGCAGCAATAGCCAAACCGCCACGCTCGTGAGCCACGGCAAAAATGTCACCCAGGGCCTGAATGCGGCCAGATGCACCCGGATACTGCACCAAAACACCAAAGCAATCGGCATCGATTGAACCCGCGCCGGCAGCGGCATCAAAGTAGCGAATCTCGATTGACATCGGCTCAGCGCGGTGCTCGAGCAACGCCTTGGTCTGAGGCAAAACATCGCTGTCGACAAAGAAAACATCGGCGCTCGAGCCGCTGGCGCGGCGAGCAATAAGCATGGCCTCAACCGCCGCGGTGCCTTCATCAAGCATCGAGGCGTTGGCGGTTTTCATACCGGTTAGGTCGGTGACCATGGTCTGAAAATTAATCAGTGCCTCAAGACGACCCTGGCTAATTTCGGGTTGATAAGGCGTATACGCGGTATACCAGCTTGGGTTCTCCATGATGTTGCGCAAGATCACACCAGGGGTGTGGGTGCCGTAATAACCGAGACCGATGAATGACTTGGTGATGCGGTTCTTGCCAGAAATCTCGCGAAGGCGAGCAATGGCTTCGTGCTCTGCAACAGCGGCTGGCAGGGTGCTGCCGCCATTGAACTTGATTGCCTCTGGCAGAGCCGCGGCCATCAAATCGGTTAGTGAGTCATAGCCCAAAGCCGAGAGCATGTGCTTTTGGTCAGCGGCATTTGGGCCAATGTGGCGCTGCTCAAATGTGGTGTAGGCCTGGGTCAAATTACTCGCCAACCATTTCGTCATATTCGGTTGAAGACATTAGCTCTGGCAGTTCGCTGAACTTGATCTTGATCAACCAGCCGGCACCGAAGGCATCTGAGTTGACGGTCTCTGGTGCGCCAGCAAGCTCGCCATTAACTTCGATGACCTCGCCAGTCAGTGGTGAATAAAGTTCGCTAACCGACTTGGTTGATTCGATCTCGCCGAAAATCTTCATATATTCGGTCTTGGCGCCAACCTTAGGAAGGTCAACATAGACAACCTCGCCGAGGGCGTCGGCTGCATATTTTGTGATGCCCACAATCGCGGTGTCGCCCTCGATTAGAACCCACTCGTGCTCTTTGGTGTATTTCAAGTTAGTTGGATTTGCCATTTTTTGTCTCCTCGGTGGGTGTTATTTCTTGCGCTTATAAAAAGGTGTTGCAACTATGGTGAACTCTTGGCGACTGCCGCGAATATCGGCTTCGATAACGGCCCCCAGCTCAATATTCGCAGAGGTCGAAACATATGCCATCGCAACCGGATATCCCAGGGTTGGCGAAAGTGCACCAGAGGTGATCTCACCAATCGCAGCCTCTTGCCCAACTTCGTGCAGAGAATATCCGTGTCGAGCCGCACGGCGGCCATCGCCCTGAAGACCAACCAGCTTGCGGGCAAGCGGCGCTGCTGAGATTGCCGCAAGAGCCGCCTTGCCAACAAAATCAGATTCTCGGTCAAGTCGAACAACCTTGCCCAATCCGGCTTCGTATGGATTGTGATCGCGGTCAAGCTCTTGGCCGTATAGCGGCATGCCAGCTTCGAGACGAAGGGTGTCTCGGCATGCCAAGCCACAAGGCACGACATCGTTGCCGCCTGCCTTTAGCAGCAGTTGCCACATTTCGCGAGCGTGTGAGGCAGGGGTGAAAAGTTCGAAGCCGTCTTCGCCGGTGTATCCGGTGCGACCGATTAGCACATCGATGCCACCGACCTTGCCGGCGGTGATGCTGTAGTAGCGAACCTCTGGCAAAGACACTTCGGTAAGTGGCTGAAGAATTGCCTCAGATTTTGGGCCCTGCAGCGCGATCAGTGCCCAGTCGTCGCTCTCATCGACCACGGTCGCGCCGGCAAAACCAGCAACGCGCTCATTGAGCGCCTCGACCACGTTGAATCGGTTGCCGGCGTTGGCAACCACCATGAATTCTTCTTCGCCAAGGCGATAAACAATCAGGTCGTCAATCACGCCGCCATCGGGCTGCACAATCAATGAATATTTGGCCTTCAGAACCGCAAGTTCGCTGCTTGGGTTCACCAGCGCATAGTCAAGAAATGTCGCCGCTTGAGGGCCGGTCACCCGAATCTCGGCCATGTGGCTGATGTCGAAAAGTCCCGCTGAGTTGCGAACGGCGGCATGCTCGGCAAGGTCGGATGAATAGCGAACCGGCATCTGCCAACCACCGAAGTCGGTGAATGCAGCGCCAAGTTTGACGTGCTCGTCATAAAGAGGTGTTTTCAACCCAGAATCATTCACGGAGTTCTCCTAAATGGTCGGCAAGTTGCCTTCCAAGAACTCCCCCTCTGTCGTTTGGGCCTGAGAGCTTCACCGGAATTCCGGGTTTCACCTTGGGCGAGGTCGCGTGACCTACTTTTCAGAGTTGCCTAATCGTGACGGTTCGAGACCTGAGAGATTCTGGGGAGGATTGCTCCTTCGGTGCGACTTAGAGCCGCTCTCCCGCCACGCTTCATTCAGCGTTTTAAGTTGTACCGATAACAATACAAGACCGATGGCCGCATACTGCTAATCTAAGCGAGCGACCTTAACAAGTCGCTTATCTCCAACCTGTCAGGGGAAGTCGGTGCAAGTCC
>CALDKR010000036.1 GCA_937898095.1 uncultured Rhodoluna sp. | reverse complement strand
CGGCATTGTGCTGGCTGCAGGACTGGTAGGTTTTGGCAGTTCTGCTGAGACCTCTGCCGACAATGCAAAAAGACTGGCTCAGGTTAACTACCTAGGGCAGATTCAGGTTGCCACCGAGCTCGTGCCAGCCATTCAAAAATCTGACGCTGAGGGTCGCTTTGTGGTCGGCATCTCTGGTGTGGTTGCCGAAAAAACTTTCCCAGGAATGTTGGCATACAGCGCCAGCAAAGCTGCATTTTCGAGCGCCCTCAAGAGCTTGCAGCTAGAACTGCGCAGAAGCGGAATCTTGGTGACAGACGCCAGGCCGGGCCACACCGAAACTGGCCTTGCAGGCCGCGCTATTTTTGGTCAGGCACCAAAATTTGCGATCGGCATGACTGCCGAGCATGCTGTTCAGACTATTTTGAACGGCGTTATTTCGGGCAAGCCAGAGTTATCAAGCACTGATTTCTAGGCGAATGGGTCTGGAATAAACGCATATTTGGTTTCCAAGTATTCGTGAATTCCCTCGGCGCCACCTTCGCGCCCTAGGCCAGAGGCCTTAGTGCCGCCGAATGGGGCGGCTGCGTTTGAAACTAGCCCGGAGTTTATTCCGGTCATTCCGGTATCAAGAGTTTCAACCAAGCGCAGTTGGCGTTTGGCATCGGCGGTGAAGGCATAAGAAACCAGGCCGAACTCAGTGTCGTTAGCCAACCTCACGGCCTCGTCTTCGTTTTTGAAGCGCGTGATTGGAGCGATTGGTCCAAAAATCTCTTCTCGCCAGATTGCAGAATTTGCATCGACATTGTCAAGCACGGTTGGCTCAAAGAAATAACCTTCGCGCTCCGCCGCAGCGCCACCAACCAGAACCTCAGCACCCTCGGACTTAGAAACATCTACGAGACGCTGCAAGTTTGCCTGCGCCTTCGCCGTGATGACTGGCCCGCAGGTTGTGCCCTCTGCGACACCGCGACCAAGATTGAGTTGCCCCATTTTGGTGGCGAATTTCTCTGCGAATTCGGCTGCCACCGATTCGTGAACAATAAATCGATTTGCAGCTGTGCAGGCCTGGCCTATGTTGCGCATTTTGGCCAACATAGCCCCGTTGACTGCAGCATCGATGTCGGCATCTTCAAAGACCAGGAACGGGGCATTTCCGCCAAGTTCCATCGAGGTCTTGAGCACGCGCTCGGCTGACTGCTCGAGCAGTTTGCGGCCAACCTGCGTGCTGCCGGTGAAAGTAATTTTGCGAAGGCGGTGGTCGCGAATCACAGGCGCTGAAACTTCGGCGCTTTGCGAGGTGGTGATTACATTGAGCACTCCGGCAGGCAAACCGGCCTCTTCAAAGGTTTTTGCCAGAAGCAGTGTGGTCAATGGGGTCAGTTCAGCAGGCTTGACCACCATGGTGCAACCGGCAGCAAGTGCCGGTCCAATTTTTCTGGTTGCCATTGCCAAAGGAAAATTCCAAGGCGTAATTGCATAGGCTGGCCCGACCGGACGCTGGGCAATCAGAATCTTGCCTGTGCCTTCGGGGTTTGAGTTGTAGCGACCTGTTATGCGCACGGCTTCTTCGCTAAACCATCGCAAAAACTCGTTTCCGTAGGTTACCTCGCCACGGGCCTCGGCAAGCGGCTTTCCCATTTCAAGTGAAATTAGGGTCGCAAACTCTTCGCTTCGAGCGCGAACTAGATCAAAAGTTTTGCGCAGAATCTCTGCGCGTTCGCGAGGTGCAGTTCTCGACCATTTTTGCTGTGCTTCATCTGCGGCCGTCAGCGCGCGAAGTGCATCTTCGGCACTTGCATTTGCAATGCTGGTTAGAACCTTGCCGGTTGATGGGTCTTCAACATCGATTTGATTCTCGGCCTGGCCGTCAACCCATTGGCCATTTATGAAAAGTTGGGTTGGAACAGCAGCTAACAGGTCGCGCTCGATGACAGACATTTGATCCTCTTCTTTGAACTCAATTTAAGCCTAGGCGCTATTGGGGCCCAAGCGACCTAAAGATTATGTTTGGCAAAAAGAGCCTGCAGCTCAGTGTTTTCAGCAATTTCAGACTCTGAACGAATTAAGGCCAGCGGCAAACGGCGCCGAAGAACGTCGTTTCGACTCACAACCATTTCGTTTTCAACGATGTGCTCAAGCTCGGCAAGTGTGATTGCAGAACCGCTGAAAACCTCTGCTGCCAATGCGGGGTGCTCAGCCCAAATTGCGGCAATTCGACTAGAAGATTTGCCGTGGCGGCGCCAAACCGCCTGAGCAATCTCACCCGCCCTAGGGCCAAATTGCTTCTTGGCTTGATTCTTGAGCTCTGATGGCATGCGACCAGCACTAGAACCAAACCAAGACCTAGGCAAATCGGGCACATTAATTAGCTCGCGAACGGCATCGACGATCTCTTCACCGACATTTAGGCAGTCAGTGAGCTTGCCGCCAAGAATCGAGATGGCTGAATTTGGAATGCTGGTTTCAATGACATGTTCGCGCGAGAGCTTATGCCAATCGATTTCTTTAGCTTGTGCGGCGGTTTTGTTTGGTCTGATAACCAAAGGCCTTACACCACTTCGTTCGGCAATAATGTCGTTCCTGGTTAGTGGCTTTGGCAAGTCAAGAAGGCGATTAATTTGAGCCAAAACAAAATCGCGGTCATGGTTACTAACCTCAGTGTGCGGGTTTTCAACTCGAGTGTCGGTCGTGCCAATCACACTTCGATCACCCATGGGCAAAACATAAAAGAGGCGACCCTCTTGATCCCAGAATGCAAGCACTCGGTCATCGCTGGTAATTCTCGGCACAATCAAGTGAATGCCCTTAGAAAGAGCAATGTGCGACTTGGTCTTGTTGCCTGCCGACTGATTGATCTGGTCAACGAATGGTCCCCCAGCATTTATCAAAACCTTGGCCTTGATAGATGCCCCCGAGTGTGCTGCAGCAGTTGAGAGCGCATTGTGCAAATCAATCACCCACCCGCTGGAGTCGCGGCGAATGTTTGACGCGCGAGTGTAGTTGAGGGCAATCGCTCCATTTGATTTTGCGGTCTTGACGAAATTCCAAACGAATCGAGCGTCGTTGTCGACCAAGATTCCGTCAAAATATTGAACCGCCGGCGAAGAACTAGAGGCTAAGTTAGGTTCAAACTTTTTTGCCTGCTGGCTTGAGAAATATTTAGGTGGTTGGGTTGAAAAGCCACCAATGGCCCAATAGATCAGTGCTCCGACATATATGAACAGTGGTTTTGCCGGGGCATTTTTGTCTAACGATGCAAAAAAGCCAATTTCTCGAATTTGATCAGGAAAATTCTTGAATAACCGAGCACGCGATTTGCATAGTGATCTGACTAAAGCAAACTCCAGGGTCTGCAGATATTTGATTCCGCCCCAGACCATGTTGCTTGATTCTTGACTTGTGAAGCCTGCAAAATCTCGCTCGTCGACCAAAATCACAGAGAGGCCAGTCGCGGCCAATGCGGCGGCTGAAACCGCACCGTTAATGCCCGAACCGATGATTGCCACATCGAAATTGCGCTGATCGACATCAACCAATTTAGGGGCGTTATTCACTTCTCAATTATGTATCGAATTGTGATGAAAATGCGCCGGTTAGCCAGTGTTTTACTGGTTTGCTTGTATTTGATTGTGGATTCAAAGGAAAGCATGAATATTCTCGCTATAGACGCCGGAACGACTGGCGTGACAGCACTCATGGTGTCTTCAAATGGCGAAATTATCGGCCGCGGTAGTTCCGACTTTGAACAGTTTTTCTTGCATCCCGGTTGGGTCGAGCATGATCTTGATTTGATTTGGCGTGCTGTCGAAATTTCTGTGCTGGCGGCCATCGAAGAAGCGGGGGCAAAACCTGCTGCCATCGGAATCACAAATCAACGCGAGACCATTGCTCTGTGGAATCGCGACGATCTTTCGCCAGCTCGAAAAGCAATCGTTTGGCAAGATCGCCGAACCACGACTCAGGTTGATCGGCTTCGCGGTTTGGGCCTTGAGGCCGAGATTCGAGCCAAAACCGGCCTCGGTCTCGACCCATATTTTTCTTCAACAAAATTCTTGTGGCTTAGCGAAAATGAGCCTGAGCTTTGGTCACGAGTTCAATCGGGCAAGGTCGCAATCGGAACAATCGATAGCTATCTGGTGGCCAAACTCACCGGCGGAAAATTTCACATCACCGACGCCAGCAACGCCTCTCGAACTCAACTAATGAACATTCACAACGGCGAGTGGGATGACCAGTTGCTGCAGATTTTCAATATTCCTGAATCTGCATTGCCAAGAATTGTGCCGAATTATGGCGAGCTCGCAATTGCCGACCCAGAATTCGCCTTCGGAATTTCAGCCCCAATCACTGGCATGGCAGGCGACCAGCAGGCTGCGCTTTTTGGTCAAGCGGGTTTTGAGGTTGGCGCCAACAAGTGCACTTATGGCACTGGTGCATTCATTCTTTGCAACACCGGTGAAGTCGCCCCTGCAAGCAAAAATGGACTTCTAACCACGATTGCTTGGCAGCGACCAGACAAAAAGATTATCTATGCACTTGAGGGCGCAGTCTTTGTTGCCGGCGCTGCAGTGCAGTGGCTGCGCGACGGCCTCGGTCTGATTGAAAATTCAAATGAGATCGAGGGGCTAGCCGCCTCGGTCGATTCGAGTGATGGGGTTCGATTCGTGCCGGCGCTCACGGGTTTGGGCACGCCATTTTGGAACCCCGATGTTAGAGGTGCCTTTTTTGGCATCACCCGCGGAACAACTAAGGCGCACTTTGCCCGGGCAACTCTTGAAGGCCTGGCGTTTCAGATTCGTGCAGTGGTTGATGCGATTCAGGCTGACCTTGGTCGCAATCTGAGCTCTTTTAAAGTCGATGGCGGTGCTGCTGCGAACGACCTGTTGATGCAGCTGCAGGCAGATTGCCTAAATCTGACCGTGACTCGCGGCAAGAACCTTGAATCAACCGCACTTGGCGCTGCATTTTTAGCCGGGCTCGGAGCAGGAATTTGGACTAGCACCGACGACTTGATTTCGATTTTCAAACTTGATCGCGAATTTGAGCCAAAGGCTTTCAACCAGGATGACTACCGAAGCTGGCTCAAGGCATGCCAGTCGGCTATAGATTTTGCTTCGGACTAGTTGTAAGTCGCCTTAGTCAAAGTCGGCTTGTGTTTTTTATCCAGTTGAGCTTTGTGAGCTTTGGTGCGATTGAGTTGGCCTAACGGCTCAAAAGCAGCACCGCATCGTGTGGGCCGAGTTCGATAATCTCTGCGCAATCGACAGAGTCCCCTGACCACACGTCTTGAAGCTCAATCTCGCCAGTGAAGTGCTCGCTCACATTGAAATTTCTGGTCGAATCGGCACGATTCAGCAAGACGCTCGCATTAGCCCATCCAGATTCAGCTGACATCGGCTTAGACCATATCTCTTGACCTGACTGACTAAAAACACATCTACCCTGCTGGCCACCCCAGTCTTGGTCAATAGCAATAACACCGGGATGCGCCAGCAAATCGCGCACTTCGTCAGACATTTTGGTCAAATCATTTCCAGCCATTAGCGGGGCGTTAAGAACTGCCCAGACATACATGTGAGCACGATTTTCAGCCATAGTGAGTTCGCCGTTGCCGATTTGAAGCATGTCAGGGTCGTTCCAGGCGCCTGGTTTTGAATATGGATATAGCTCTCGCTGCAGGTCGATGGTTCTTAGGAGCGATGGCCAATTTGGCATCAAGTCGTCGGTCGTGCGCCACATGTTGCAGAATTCAGGTGCCCACTTGTGTGGCTCAAACAGGCCGTATTCAGAGATCGAATAAACGATGTTTGCATTAGCCTCGCGAAGTGCTTCGGCCATTTTTCTAAATGTAGGCTCGGCAATAAGACCGTCGTTGAAATGCGCTCGGCACCAGTCATATTTGAGGTAATCGACGCCCCATTCAACAAGTGATTCGGCGTCAATTTGCTCTCGATTTAGACTGCCCAGATCGTCACCGTTGTAGTCGTCATATTGCTGCGCGCAAGTAAGCGACCCGGGCACAGAATAGAGGCCGAACTTCAGACCTAATTCATGGATCTGATCTGCGAGGCCGGCTATTCCGCTCGGAAATCGGTGCGGGTGGGTTTGAATGCGCCCTTGATGGTCTCGTCGTTTGGCTTGATAGCAATCGTCGAGAACTACATATTCATAGCCAGCAGCCGCCAAGCCAGAATCAACCAAAGCCCTAGCCTGCTGAAGAATTGCAGCTTCGGTTGTCGATGCGATATCTGCTCGAAGATTCGAATTCAAAAATCGATTCCACGAGTTCCATCCCATCGGTGGCTTGGCGGCCAGCATGATTAGATGCGTTCTAGCTCAACCAGAATTGCACTCTCCGGTGCTAGAACCGGTGGGCGCAATCCGAGCTTTGCCAAGGCAGCGCCGGTCATAGTCACACCATCAAGCCACACTGGTGGTTTGTGCTGAACGGTTTGAGATTTGCCGGCTGACTCAATCAACTTCACGCTGTATTTCGCGTCAGGCTGTAGTCCGACAATTCTGAAAGGCGCCGGCTTTGTGCCCTGCATTGCACGCAATGCAACAAAAGCGAAAATTGCTTTTGACTGATCTTGCGCAACAACGCCGTGAACAAAACTCGTATCGTCTGGTTGCTCAACTCGGGTCATTCGGCCACTGTGAAGCAGGTCGCGGTTTGCTTTGTAGTAGCTAGCCCATGACTTGAGAGCGGCGCGCTCTTCAGCGGTCGCCTCGGTGATGTCCCACTCGATTCCGGCGTGACCGAAAAGCGCAGTGATTGCACGGAAGGCAATGTGATGCACTCGGTGAGTGGTGTGCGAGTGGGTTGGCCCGATGTGAGAACCGAGCATTTCTGGTGGGATCACGATCTGCGTGTAGCGCTGAATGTATTGACGCTCAAGGGCATCGTTGCAGTCTGAAGTCCAGAAGCGATCAGCGTGGTGAACCATGCCGAGGTCAATTCGCCCACCACCAGAAGAGCAAGACTCAATCTCTAGGCCCGGGAACCGCTGCTTCAACTCATCAAACAGGCGATAGATGGCGAAGGTTTGCTCACGCACTGCTGCTTTGCCGAAGTGGCCGGCATCGGTCAGCACGCGGTTGTGATCCCACTTGATGTAGCTAATTTTGCAAGAGGCAAGCACTGTTGAAACCTGCTCGAGCACGTGTGCGTAGGCCCCTGGGTGAGTTAGATCGAGCACCTGCTGAAAGCGGAACTCAGGCGGAATTCGATCGCCGACCTGGAAGATCCAGTCTGGGTGTTCGCGATAAAGGTCTGAATCTGGGTTGACCATCTCGCCTTCGAACCATAGGCCAAACTCGATGCCGCGCTCTTCGAGCATGTCAGACAGCGGCTTCAGCCCGTTTGGCCAAACCTCAGGAGCGACAACCCAGTCACCCAAACCGGCTTTGTCATCGCGGCGAGCGCCGAACCAACCATCGTCAAGCACAAAGCGCTCAACGCCAACCTCTTTAGCAACGTCTGCTAGCTGAGTGAGCTTTTCAAGGTTGTGATCGAAATAGACGGCCTCCCAGACGTTCAGGGTTAGTGGGCGTGGTCGCACGTTTGTCGGGTGTGCCGAACGCGAACGAAGCCAACGATATGAACGGTCGGTGATTCCGTCAATGCCCACGTTTGAATAGAAAACGGCCACGGTTGGAGCGACATAGCTTTCACCCTGCGCTAGAACGATCTCGCCCGGAAGCAATAGTTCGCCAGCTGCAATTGCGGTGCGACCAACTGGAGTCTTCTCCACGATGTGGCGATTGTTGCCGCTCCAGAGCATGCCAACACCCCAGACTTCTCCTCGCTGATAATCGGCGTCGGGGGTCATTGCCATTTGAACAATGGTGTAGTCGTGGCCCGTGCGGCCTTCGCGAATTTCGCGCAGCCAGGTTCCAACCTGAATTTCGCGGCGCTGTGGCTGACGCTCTTTGACCCATCGACCAGTGAAGTCCATGGTTTCGGTTACATAGTCAGGAACCGGAATCCAGGTTGATAGCTCATTAAGCGTGTAGTTGCCGGCTGCAACATTTTTTAGCTCTTGGCTAACCAGCAGTACGCCAAATTGGTTTAGCTCAAACTTGACCCGAATTTCAAGACCTGCAGCAGCATCTGCGCTTGTGATGACAATTGAATCGCTGGTAGTTGCAACATTTTTGATTTGAAACAATGGCGACCAGTCTTGACTTTCGCGGTGACCGTCAAGAGCTGGGCGGCCGGTCACACCGCGTGAGTTCTCGCGCCAAAGGCCTGGGTTCTGCGGAAAATCAAAATCGCAAGGCGGAACACCATCGCGAACGACCTTGAGCAAATCAGTGTCGCTAGTGAAATCACCCAGAGGCTCGCCCAAGTGAACGATGATCGGAGTGCCGCTGCTGGTGTCAACCACCAGTGAAACGCCGTTTGATTCGAGTTGATAAATGCTCTGACTGCTCATTGCTCTTCTTTTCTATTGCTAATTGGTGTGGTGATTGGTGTTCTGTTTTTTCTCTTGATGAACTGCAGCAGCAGTACCCCAAATGAAGCTGTGTGAATTAGAACCACCAGGTATACAACCCAGGGCTCTCTCGCCCACTGGGCATCCATGCGAACCCATGACAAACCATAGTCTTCGGGCATGTATGCACCGATAACAGGTGTGCGCGCAGAAGTGAACAAGCCCTCAGTTGAGGCTGCGGGCGCTGAGACGTATGGAACGGTTTCGACCCTGAGGTCTTGGGCCAAAATTGCGTGGAGATTCACAGTATTGGCAACAGCCAAAACTCCCAGTGCAGCCCGGTGCCAGGCCTTGGCCGCCCAGACCAGCGCAAGCACCGCAAATGCCTGCACCAAGTAGCGCTCATGCACGCGGGTAGGCAATGCAAAAAATGCGACCAACAAAAGTGCGAATCCGGTGAGCACAGATTGCGCATCGCGTCGGCGAATCAAAATCCAGAAGATTGTTGCAGCAACCGCCAGAAACAGTGCACCGCCAATTACACCTGAAGGTATTCCGAAAACCGGGTAGTCATCGGTGGTCCAGTAAACAACCCCCGAAGTTATTTGGGTGGCCAGCGGCATGTCTGATGCGGTTGCCCAAATGTTGTAGGCATTCGCAGTTAATACCGGGAACATTCCGGCAGTCGATATGTATTGCACCATGAGGCCGAGCAGGTCGCCAAGGACTGGAATTCGAGCGAGATCTTCTGAGACGTAGCGCGCGACATAACCCTCGAGCGACCAAGGAACTGCAACCAAACTAAAGGTTGCCAGCGCTGCGGCAAGTGAGGTAAGGCTGCGCCACCAGCGCAATTCACGTGCGGCAAACTGACCGATAAGAACAGGAAGCAGAATCAGCAAAATCAATGCACCCTGGGGCTTGGTTAGAACAGCAATCGTGAATGCCACTAGCGACCACTCGGGCTTTTTATCGATAAGCAAAACGACTGCAATCAACATTGGCAAAGCCGAGAGGGAGTCAACCTGCCCCCAGATTGCAGAGTCATACCAGGTGATCGGCAAAACTAGATAAAGTGCCACTGCCCAAACACCGATGCGGCCGCTGAACCACTTTTTGCCAGCAAGGGCTAAAACAACAGCAATACCGATATCTGCAATTAGAGCTGGCAGCTTAATTAGGTCATATGGAGTTAGGCCGAGCACGCCCGCAAGCCAGTTAATAGCAACTAGAACTTCAGCAAAAGCTGGAGGGTAGTTGATTGCTGGCTCCTGTGCATAAGCATCGAGGCCATTCGTGTTAATTACGTCAATCCAATAGCCAAATGTGGCCGTGTCCCAGGCAAAACCTTGATTATTAAATGGACCAAATGCCAACCAAAAGCGAAGCAAAAACCCGAAAATCGATATTGCCGCTAACGGCAACCAAAAACGAATTAGATCATTGCGACTGAATTCTTTGATCATCGCCAGCTCACAGTCTTGTGAATGTTATCGATTTCAAATCGAAGCCCACCGCGTCGAATCACTTCGACCCCGTCACCGCCGGCGCGATCAACATTCAGCTCATGCATCGCGTTTGAAAAGAACTGCTTGCATGACTCTTCATCGAGTCGAGTGCCGACATACCAGTTCGGAACACCAGCAGTTTTGCTGATTGCCACCTCACCAGCGGCGATGCCGTTTGTGAATTTTGACGATGCATTTCCATCACGCGCGGTTGCGAATTGCGCCCATTCAAACGCCTTCAGCCCAGAGTCGAGATTTACGACCACGTTGTTGTTTAGTGGCGCAAATTCACTCACTTGAACACCTAGAGTTTCGCGAACCAATCGGCCGCCGTATCCGCCAAGTTTCACCGTGTCAGTTCGATCAGAGATGCCGGTGAAATATGAAACAAATAGCGAGCCTCCGTCGCTTGAGTAATTCATAAACTGCTGCTCTTGCACATCGCTAAGCAAATAAACGTTTGGCATTAGAACTGCCTTGTATTTGGCTAAATCTGCAGCCGTTGCGTCGGGGCTTACAAAATCAACTCGAATTCCCAGCTGCCAGAGTGCGCGATACCAATCGAATGGCAACTTCCAATATTCCTGCGAGGTTGAAGGCAGGTTTCGCTGAGACATAGCCCACCAAGAGTCATAGTCGAAGACCATCGCCACATCGGCCTGTTCGGTTGGTCTCGATCCAAGATTCGATAGCTCGCTAACGTGACCGCCGAGCTTGACGACATCTCGCCAGATGCGCGTGTTGGTTCCGGCATGCGGAACCATAGCTGAGTGGAATTTTTCAGAGCCGCTCACAGACTGGCGCCACTGAAAGAACATCGCACCATTCGAACCGCGAGCCATGTGGCTAAATGAGTTGGCGATCATTTCGCCGTTGGCTTTAGGCAGGTTGTGCTCTTGCCAGTTGACGGCACCGGTTGAGTGCTCCATTAACAGCCACGGTTTGCCACCTGCGAAACCGCGCGTGAGATCTGCCTGAAACGCTAGGTCGATGTAATTCTCAGGATCTTGCGCAATCAAATAGTGGTCGGTCGAGACAAAATCAACCTCTTTAGCCCACATCCAATAATCAATTAGCCAAGCGTGGCGCAGTGACATGAAGTTGGTGGTGATTGGGTGTGCCAAATCGTGTTTGCGAATTTCATCGCGCTCTGCCTTGAACAAATCGAGAATCTGTTCATTGCTGAAGCGGTGAAAATCTAGCACCATGCTTGGATTCGGATAAGTGCCGGCCGGGGTCTCGCGCGGAGGAAGAATTTGATCCCACTCGTGATAGCGCTGCGACCAGAAATCTGTTCCCCAGGCTTTGTTGAGAGCATCAAGGTTGGAATATTTTTGCTGCAACCAAACTCGCCACGCATCGGCGCTGATGTCGCAAAAGCATCGTGGATTGTGACAGCCATATTCGTTGTTGACGTGCCACATTTTGATAGCTGGGTGGGTCGCATAGCGCTCTGCCAGTTTTGCAACTAAAGCAACGGCTTTGGCTTTATAAACAGGCGAGCTAATGCAATAGTTTTGGCGGCCACCGTGATTTTGAACTACGCCAGAAGCGGTTCGAGGCAGCATTTCGGGATGCTGTCGTGTGAGCCAAGCTGGCGGCGACGCTGTTGCGGTGGCCAGGTCGACACCGATTCCGTTTTCATGAAGCAGGTTAATAATTTCGTCTAACCAGTCAAATTGATAGACGCCGTCAGCCACCTCAAGGTTGGCCCATGAAAAAATACCGAGACTTACTAGGTTTACGTTTGCCTCTCGCATGAGACGCACGTCTTCTTGCCAAACCTCGCGACTCCATTGCTCGGGGTTATAGTCACCGCCAAAAAAGAATTGTGGCGGAATCTGGTTTGGCATCTTTGCTCTTTCTTTTGCGGAGCTTAAATCTGTCTAACGCTTGCTGCGCTGTGCCTGCAAGGCCTTTTGAAACTAATCTCTATCGATTCGAGCAAACCGGGGGTGCATTTCTGCACCCCCGGCCTCTCGCATCTGATAAATCAGATAATTCGTCTAGATTGACTAGCCGAATAGTCGCTTGATCTTTGAGTTAGCAATTGCTAGCTGCTCATCGATCTGGTCGCCAGCAACCTTGCCACCCATGATGTTGTCCATCACTGGGCCAATGATGTCGTCAACCTGAGACTTCTTGTTCGCAATTGGGAACAAGAAGGTGGTCTTGTTCTTGATGTGAACGTAAAGTGCGTCAACATTGATTCCCTTGGCGTTGAAGGTTGCTACGGCCTTCTTGGTTGCTGCTGGGATAGCTGGGAATACGGTTGCCTCACCGGCGATGATGTTCTGGCAATCTGCTGAGCCCAGGAACTTGACCCACTGCCATGCAGCCTCTGGGTTCTTGGTGCCCTTGTAGATGTTGTCAGCTAGACCGTTGTACATAGATGCACGCTTGCCGGTTGGACCAACAGGGGTCGCAGCTAGTGCTGGGGTGAAGGTTGCGTTCTTCTTGCCGAAGATTGAACCAGTGTTCCATGAGCCCTCGCTTAGGATTGCTGCCTTACCAGCTGCAAGCTGGTCCTGGCCGCTGATGCCCTTGCTCTGAGCAAGTGATGGCATGTAGCCCTTTGCGATAAGACCCTGCCACCACTTCAAAGTGTCTGACAGCTTCTTTGAGTCATAGTGGTAGTTAGAGTTCCATGGGCCGTCGTTGACCTTCCAGCCGTTAGCAGCTGCAAGGAATGACCACTCGGTCTGACCGTTACCGCCACCTGAACCTGATAGCCATAGACCATAGGTTGCAACGTTCTTAGGGTCGAAGCCAGCCTCGTCGCCGTGCTTGCCGTTCTTGTCAACGGTTAGCTTGGCGATTGCCTTCTCGTAGGTTCCACCGTTGGTTGGGTTCCAGTTCAAGTTGCTTAGGTTAACGCCAGCGGCGTCAGCAAGCTTCTTGTTGTAGAAAAGACCGATGGTGTCGAAGTCTTTTGGAAGACCGTACTGGGTTCCTGCTGGGTCGCGCCATAGGGCAGCTAGGCCTGGCTGGTAGGTAGCGTCAACAACAACCTTGTCGCGCTTGATGTAGCTAGTTAGAGGCAGAATCTGCTTCTTAGCAGCGAATTCTGGGAAGAAAGCTAGGTGCGAGGTGAAAACGTCATAGCCCTTGCCTGATACGAACCCGGCGTTAACCTTGGTCCAGTAGTCGTCCCAACCGATTTGCTCGATCTTCACGGTCACGCCTGATTGCTTCTTGAATGCAGCAGCACACTTTACATAGCCTGGCTTCTGGTTTGCGTCCCATAGACCGTAGGTGATGGTGCCTGATGCCTTTGGTGCAGCCTGAGCGACTGAGCCCATGCCAACCACAACTGCTGCAGCGGTAAGAATCGCTGCGGAAGTTTTGAGGAACTTCATAACTTCATCCTTCTTTGGTTATCACTGATTTATGGCCAAACCGCTTGTGCTGTCTGACCTTCCGGTGTCGAGTCTCTCCTCTACTTGACTCCGGAAGCTTGGATTGATCCCACGATCTTCTTTCCGAAGAAGATCATTAGCAGGATCATTGGCACGGCAGCTACGAGAGCACCGGCCATTAGGCCGCCCCAGTCGGGGCTTCCTTGAGGGGTCTGCGATTTGAACACACCTAGCGCAACTGTTAGTGGAGTTGCGGCAGGGTCACCGTTGGCCACATAGAAAGGCCATAGGTAGTCGTTCCAATAAAAAATGAATTGCAAAACAAAGACCGTGATGATCTGTGGCATGGCTATTGGGGCCACGATGCTGCGGAAGATCTTGAAGTGATTTGCGCCATCGATAATGGCTGCCTCGATAATGCTCAAGTTTGTGCCCAAGAAGAACTGGCGCAAGAAGAAAACTGCGAACGGTGCCATCAGCAGCGAAGGCAGCATGATTCCAGCCATCGTGTTCAGCAGGCCAAGGTCGCGAATCAACAAGAAGTTAGGCAGCGTCAAGAAGATGCCCGGAACGGTTAGTGCAATCAAGAAAATGAAGAACACTCCGTCGCGACCCTTCCAGCGCAAAATCGAGAACGCGTATGCGGCGGCTGCACTGAAAAACACCTGGCTAATTGAGATGACAGTCGACATAAAGGTTGAATTTGCGAAAGCCTGCAAGAAGTTAATTGACGCACCAGAGCCACCTTCTGCCATGGCCTGTTCTTCGGTTGCAAGACCGAAAACACGCTGGAATCCGCCAAGGGTGAAGTTGTGTGGCAAAAGACTGAGCGCGTCTTCGAACAACGTGCGGTTGTTGCTTAGCGCAGTGCGCAGCATCCAGTAAATCGGAAACAGCGTCACCAAGATGATGATGGTTAGCGAGACATAGCCGAAGATCTTCGTGCCGAGTGACTGCGGAACGCGATAAGCGTCGTCGTGCTCAGTTGCGCGCTTCTTTTTCATTAGAGCCATGGTTATCGATCCAAATCTGACTGGTTAGCGCGAAGTAGCTTGGTTTGCAGCAGCGCGATAAGCGACAGCATGACCATCAAGAAGACTGAAATCGCTGAAGCGTATCCGAAGTCAAACGCTCCCCACGCTTGGTCAGCGATCCAAATCGAGAACGTCTTAGTTGCGATTCCGGGGCCACCGTTGGTGGTGACCGCGATTGTGTCGAAGATCTGGAAGCTTCCGGTGATGGTGATTACAAGAACGAAAGACAGAACCGGACGAAGCAAAGGCAGCGTGATTGAACGGAAGGTTCGCCACTCAGATGCACCATCAACGGCTGCTGCTGCATAAACATCGTCAGGAATTGCCTGCAAGCCAGCGAACACCAATAGAGCGGTGTAGCCCATGTGGCGCCAAACGTTAATCAGCGCGATGGTTGGCATAGAGGTCACGTCGTCGAAGAATGTGATCTTTGGCAGGTGCAAGAAATCAATGACCGCATTGACTAGACCTAGGTTGTAGTCAAGCAGCCAGTACCAAACCAACGCGATAATGACGTTCGAAATCAAATAAGGCACCAGGATAATTCCGCGAACCAAAGATGAGCGTGTGAATCTGTGAAGCAGCACCGCGATAAAGACAGCGATGACAGTTTGGAATCCGATGTTGATTAGAACGTATTCCAGCGTTACCCAGAGTGCGTTCCAGAACAGCTCGTCTTGAAACATGCGGGTGAAGTTATCGAAACCGATGAATACAGGCTCGCTAAAGACGTCGTACTGAGTGAAAGCAAGGTAGATGCCACGGATTCCCGGTGCTACCACGAAGACAGCAAGACCGATTAGCGCAGGGAGCATAAACGGGATCGCAGTGAGAAAATCACCGCGTCGCTTCGCTTTTTTGACGGTGGCAGTTGCCATTCGTAGTGCTCCTTGATTCACAAACCTGGACATGGATTTGTCCAACAGGATTGATGTTAGAACCAGTTCGAAACAAAATTTCACAAAAGTTCACAAAAGTAATCAATTTGTTACGGAATCTGTCATCCGCGGCAGCTAACAATGTCTATCGTTGTAAAAGTAAGTTCTAGACACAGGAAGCCGAATGCTAGCTGCACAGCGCCAAACGATGATTCTCGAATATGTCGGGAAGCTAGGAGCTGCGCGCATTTCGGAGTTGGCTGACTCGCTAGATGTCTCTGAAATGACGGTTCGACGCGACATCGATACGCTTGCCGAACAAGGCCTTGTTGACAAGGTGCACGGTGGCGCGACCGCGATTCTTGAGCAATCTCCGGCCACAGAACCGCCGTTCAAGTCAAAGTCGTTGCGTGAGCAAGTAACAAAAGATGCCATCGCTGCGAAAGCTGCCGAGTTGGTGCAGCCAGGTGCTGCAATCGCAATGATGGGCGGAAGCTCGGTTTTTGCAATGTCTCGCCACATCAAAGACATTCCTCGTCTAACCGTGGTTACAAATTCTTTGCCGGTGTCTGATTATTTGCACAGCGAAGGTCGCTCAGACCAGACAGTTATTTTGGCCGGCGGAATGCGCACCCCCACCGACTCGCTGGTTGGCGAAATTGCGATTCAAACTTTTGACAAAGTGAATGTCGACATAGTTTTCATGGGCACACACGGCATGGATGTGCGCGGCGGATACAGCTCACCTAACCTCTTTGAATCAGAAACCAACCTCGCGATTCGATCGAGAGCCAAGCGCCTCGTTGTTCTTGCTGACCACACGAAGTGGGGCCAAGTTGGCTTTAGCACGTTCGCGAAGTTGTCAGATGCCGATGTGTTAATCACCGATTCGGGTCTAGGGGCTGAAGCTCTTGCTGAGCTTAAACAGCACGTGAACCAAGTGCAGCTAGTTTCAGCCGAACTCGAAAACATCAGCCGGGGTCTTCTATGATTCGCAAAATTGATGCCAAGCTCGCCGATGGTCGTGACCTAATTTATTTTGATGACGAAAACACCGCACTGACCGCCGAGCGTGCTGCTGACAAGCGCACGCTTGGGCCAAGGCCGGCCGTTGCCGAGATGCGCCTTGATTCTCTAACCGGTGATTGGATTTCGATTGCGGCTGCGAGAAATGGTCGAGCATTTTTGCCGCCGGCACACCAGTGCCCGCTGTGCCCAACCAGCGAAGACAATCCTTCTGAGCTGCCGGACCAGTTTGACGTTGCAGTGTTTGAAAACAAAAGCCCGGCATTTGGGCCCGATCTGCTTGACATAGATGACCCAAACTATTCACGCGTTGCAAATTTTGAGCTTGGTTCAACCCGAAAATCGGTTGGTCGCTGCGAGGTTGTAGTTTTCGGCTCAGAGCACCTAGGCGCACTTGGCTCGATGCCCGTTGAGCGCGTTAGAACAGTTATCGAGGCTTGGGCGCAGCGCACCGAGGCACTGCAGTCACTGCCCGGAGTTCGACAGGTTTTTCCTTTTGAAAACCGCGGGCAAGAAATCGGCGTGACCCTGCATCACCCGCACGGTCAAATTTATGCTTACCCATTTGTCACACCACGAACTACAAAATTGTTAGATTCAATTTCCAAATTTGGTGATGATCTTTTTGCCGAGACTTTGAAATTTGAGCAAGGCTCGGCGCGTGAACTTATCAGGACCGATAACTTCACCGCATACGTTCCGTTTGCCGGAAGATGGCCTATCGAGATTCACCTACTTCCACACCGTCACGTTCAAAATCTCGCTCAGCTAACCGGAGATGAAAAAGACGAATTGGCCGAAACATATCGTCGCTTGCTTCACGCTCTAGATGAAATTTACGAAACCCCTACTCCTTATATTTCGGCCTGGCACCAAGCGCCACTGGTAGACGCCGGTAAGAACGTACGTCTACAGTTGCAAATCACTTCGCCTCGACGTGCTGCCGACAAACTCAAATACCTAGCCGGATCTGAATCGGCGATGGGTGCTTTCATCGCTGATTTTCCACCTGAAACAACTGCAGGGCAATTGCGCGAGGCCCTCAGTTGAGTGAGGTTTGGTCGGCTCCCGGCCGAGTAAACCTAATCGGAGAACATACCGACTACAACGAGGGTTTCGTACTTCCGTTCGCTATCAATCGCCGAACTTTCGCTGAAGTCAGCCTGCGCAGCGACGGAATTGCTCGAGTCACCAGTGACTTCTCGCCAGAGGCAATCGAGGTGTCGCTAGACCAAATTCGCCCGCGCGAAGACTGGGCAGCCTACCCGCTTGGCGTAGCTTGGGCCATTCAGCAGCTAAGCGGTAACCCTGGTATCGGTTTTGACGCCCACATTCGCTCTGACGTTCCGGTCGGTGCCGGACTATCGTCTTCCGCTGCGATTGAGTGTGCCGTCGGCACTGCTCTAAACGAACTTTGGAATGCCGGGCTGGCAAAAAGCCAATTGGCCCGTGCCGGCCAGCTTGGCGAAAACGAAATTGTTGGAGCACCAACAGGAATCATGGATCAATCTGCCTCGATTTTTGGAAAAGCAGATCACGCCGTTTTCTTGGATTGCAGAACACTCGAAATTGAGAACGTTCCACTAGGTTTCGACGAAAACAATCTCGAGCTTTTGGTCATAGATACTCGAGTCGCACACCGTTTGGTTGATGGCGGATACGCTGAACGTCGAGCAGCCTGTGAACGTGCAGCAGAAGCTTTCGGTGTTAAGTCTTTGAGAGATCTTGATGAAAACGATCTAATCAAAGCTAAAGAAATTCTTGATGGCCTAACCTACCGCCGTATGAAGCACGTGTTGACTGAAAACTCTCGAGTGCTGAAAACCGTAGAAACTCTAAAGTCACGAGGTCCGCTAGCAATTGGAGACTTGATGTTGGCATCACATGCGTCAATGCGTGATGATTTCGAAATATCTATCGAGGAACTTGACGTTGCCGTAGAGACTTCGATGTCTGCCGGCGCAATTGGTTCCCGAATGACCGGCGGCGGTTTTGGTGGTGCAGCAATTGCGTTAGTTCCAAAATCGAAAACGGCTGAGATTAGTCAAGCGGTTATTGCCGAATTCGCCCGACGTGGTTTTGCAACTCCAAACACCTTCACCGTTCTGGCATCAGCCGGCGCACAGCGCGAAAACTAATCGTTAGAAAGCGTGTTTCCGCAGCGATACATTGCAGTGACTAAATCATCAATCGCCTGCTTGGCATCATCCTTGACATTGCCAAGTGCGTAGACCGCAAAAACCAGGTGAGTGCCGTCGGCTGAATTGATGATTCCGGCAAGCGTGTACCCCTTCTTGATCCAGCCTGTCTTGGCAATGATATGACCGGAGGCATCGACATTGTCGCCCTTGAATCGAGAGGACAGTGAGCCGCTCTCACCAGCGATTGGGAGTCCCTGCAGCACTACCTGGTAGTTGCCACCACCATTAAGGATTAGCTTGGAGAGTTTGGCTAGGTACACCGGAGGAACTGCATTGAAGTTTGATAGCCCGCTGCCATCCTTGATAATCAGACTGCTTGAGTCGAGTGATGTTCCAGTTAGCGCTCGCTTGAACGCTTGGTTTAGCGAACTGAATGATCCATCGAAGCCTTGCTTTAGCGAAACAAGTCGCGCCAAGAACTCAGCCTGAGTGTTGTCACTCACCAAGAGCATGTGCTTTATCCACTGGCTAATTGGTTGCGAAAGCACAGAGGTAACTTGCGTTGCTCCGTTCGGTAGCGATCCGGTGACTACGGTTGCGTTCGCCGCAGTGGCACCGAGTGCAAGATCGGAAGAGCAC
>CALDKR010000035.1 GCA_937898095.1 uncultured Rhodoluna sp. | reverse complement strand
CCGAAACCGACTGATTGAAATTGAGATCAGATGTATCCACGAGTTGGACACCAGGAGCTGGTGTCATAAAGTCAACGACCTTTGAGTCGCTGGCGTCACGATCAGTTACTTGACGCATAACGCTTGCTGCGGTGCTTTCGGAAAGCTCCGCTGAGCGTCTCTTAAGTCTAACATCTTCGCTGGCGGTTAGGAGAATTTTTATTTCTGCATCCGGCGCAACAACAGTTGTGATGTCACGGCCTTCAATGACTATTCCCGACTGAGGTGCAGTTTCGGCTATCTGACGAGTCAGCTTCTTCATGAAACTGCGGACTCCCGGAATTTTGGCGTGCGCACTGACACCTTCGGCTACTTTTGCAGACCTAATTGCCTCGGTCACATCATGCGACCCGACTCTAACCCAGTAATTATCTGGGTCTATCGAAATCGCATAGTCGAATTTAGATTCAAGCGCCGACTCGGTCAGTTCGCTGTCGAGGATGGTGTTGTTTTGAACCGCCCAGGTCAAAGCCCGATAAGCAGCACCGGTGTCAAGATAGGCAAAATCTAATTTGCGAGCAACGGCCTTGCTCACACTTGATTTTCCAGACCCAGCTGGGCCGTCAATTGCAACTAGAAAACTTGTCATCCCGCGATGCGCCATCCGTTGTTCTTCAGGTCTGAAACCAGTCCATCGAATGCATTTGGAAGCACACTCAATTCGACCAGGCCAATTTGGGCGCCTGGCGAGTGCTCTAGTTGAAGATCTTCGATATTGACACCGAGGTCGCCAATCTCGTTCAACAGGCGGGCGAACTCGCCTGGTCGGTCATCAATCATCACAATCACTTGAGCGTATTTAGTAGCTTTCGAGCCATGTTTTCCAGGGATTTTTGCGACCCCAGAGTTTCCTGCTTCGATTGCGGCACTGATGGCCATGAGCGCACCTGGCGCCTCTGGATTGTCAAGAGCTGCAGCAATCTTTTGAAGATCAGCCGCAAAATCTTTCAACACATTAGAAACGGCATCGTGATTAGCTGACAAAATTTGAGTCCACAGCTTGGCATCACTGGCCGCGATTCGAGTTGTGTCGCGCAAGCCTTGACCGGCCAAAGCAACCTGCTCTGGCTCGGCGAGATTTAATCTTGCAGCTAACAAGCTCGAGACAACTTGAGGAACATGTGAGACCAGAGCGACTGCACGATCATGTTCAGCGGCAGTCATTTCGACGACCGAGGAACCCAAGGTCTCGGCTAGCAATTTCACCAGGGCGATGTCATTTTCATCATTCCCTGGGGCTGGCGCGATTATCCATGGTCGACCCAAAAAGAGGTCGGCCCGGCCCGACATAGCCCCGCCTTTTTCTCGACCGGCCATGGGGTGAGAGCCAACATATCGCGATAGGTCAACCTCGGCAGATTTCAGATCTTCCAGAATCTCTGCTTTCACACTCGCGACGTCAGTGACTACCGCACCAGGAAACTCTGCAAGTTTCGCAGCGACAATTTTTGCGGTCACATCTGGAGGAACGCAAACCACAACTAGGTCAGGGTCATCTCCAGCATGTGCATTTCGGCCAGCTCCGTAATCTACCGCCAGCGCCTGACTTGAGGGCGATGCTGATTCAATTGAGACATCAATGCCGCGCTTGGTCAAAGCCAGGCCGATGCTGGTGCCCAAAAGGCCTGCACCAACGATTCGAACGGAATTCAATGTTGGCGAAGATTTCACTGCGCTAGGTCCAGTCGAAGCGCAGTGGCACCACGCAGATAAACATGCTGGATTTCAGATCGAGACCTATCAATATGTGCATGGACCATCACGCGAACCACCCTGGGCAGCGCTCCGGAAACATTCATTTCAACAAAACACATAAGCGGAACGTCGCCCAGCCCCAACTCGCGCGCGCCCACTGCCGGAAACTCACTAGTAATGTCAGGAGTCGCCGTAAAAAGGATGTCAATTAGCTGGCCATTTTCAATGCCATTTGCGTGAAGCACTTTTGACAAAAGTTCGGCTGTTGATTTCAGAAGGTGCTCGCGTTCGTCAACATCGAGCTGAATTGCTCCTCTAATTGCACGAATTGCCACTGTTATCGCCTCTTGTTTGATTTAGGAGCTTGTTTTTTTGATGCAGGTCTTGCCGGTCTTGGCTTGCGCTCGAGGCCACCCTCAGCCGCTTTCATAAGCGAACCGATTTCTAGTTTATTTAGGTCACGAACCTGACCAGGCTTTAAGTGCCCTAGTCGAATCGGGCCAAACTGCTGACGCACCAAGCCGATAACCGGATGCCCGACTTCTGCAAACATTCGACGCACAATTCGGTTGCGACCCGAATGCAGAACAATTTCGACCAAGCTTTCAGAAACCGAAAGATCCTTGATTCGACACTCATCGGCTGCGATGTGGCCATCTTCAAGCTCTATGCCATCAAGCAACTTTTGAATTGTCGCCGGTTCGATCTTTCCTTCAACGTGCGCTAAATAGGTCTTCTTAACTCCGAATTTAGGGTGGGCCAATTTGTGCGCCAGGTCGCCATCGTTGGTCATGATTATTAGCCCAGTGGTCTCAGCATCGAGGCGCCCTACGTTGAATACACGATCATAATCAACAACAAATTGGTTCAGGTCAGGTCTGCCATTTTCATCTTGCATTGAGCTGACGACGCCATACGGTTTGTTTAGTGCTAGATAGACACGAGATGAATCAAGCTGAATTGGCTGCCCGTTCACTGAGACCTGGTCGACCTCTGGATTAATGCGAGTGCCCAGCTCTTTTACAACCTTGCCGTTAACTCGGACCTTGCCTGCGACGATGAATTGCTCACAAACTCGGCGGCTAGCCACGCCTGCGCTGGCCAAAACTTTCTGAAGGCGAACTCCCTCGTCTGCCGAGTTCCACTCGTCATTT
>CALDKR010000034.1 GCA_937898095.1 uncultured Rhodoluna sp. | reverse complement strand
CGGCAGCCATTTCTTCGTATTTGGCCAAACGAGCTTTTGACTTGGTCTGGCGTGCCTTTGGTGAGGAACGAACCCACTCAAGTTCTTCGCTCAAGCGCTTGGCAAGCTTGGCATCTTTTTTGCCTTGAACCTCGAGACGCTCTTGCTTCTTTTCTAGATAGGTCGAGTAGTTGCCCTCGTATGGATATGCACGACCACGGTCAAGCTCGAGAATCCATTCGGCAACATTGTCTAGGAAGTATCGGTCGTGAGTTACGGCAAGCACTGCACCTGGGTATTTAGCTAAGTGCTGCTCAAGCCAAAGCACCGACTCGGCATCAAGGTGGTTTGTGGGCTCATCAAGCAGAAGCAAATCAGGCTTTTCGAGTAAGAGCTTGCAAAGTGCAACTCGACGGCGTTCTCCACCAGAAAGGTGGGTCACTGGCAGGTCTCCCGGTGGGCAGCGAAGAGCATCCATAGCCTGCTCAAGCTGGCTATCTAGGTCCCATGCGTCTAGGTGGTCAATCTCTTCTTGAAGGGTTCCCATCTCGGCTAGAAGGGTGTCGAAATCAGCGTCTGGCTCTGACATAAGGGCAGAGATTTCGTTGAAGCGGTCTAGCTTTGCCTTGGTTTCTTTGACCGCGAGCTCGACATTGCCCAAAACGGTTAGCGAGTCGTCAAGCGGTGGCTCTTGAAGCAGGATTCCGACGGTGTATTCAGGGCTAAGACGAGCTTCACCGTTGCTTGGGGTGTCAAGACCGGCCATGATTTTCAAAACTGTTGATTTTCCGGCACCGTTAGGTCCGACTACGCCAATTTTGGCGCCAGGAATGAAGGCTAGGGTCACATCGTCAAGAATCACCTTGTCGCCGTGCGCCTTGCGCGCTTTGATCATCTGATAGATGAATTCAGCCATGAATCTGCATCACTTTCGATTGTTTTTCAGTCGAATCTTAGAATTGGTCGACCGCTTGCGAACTGCTCGATAAGTTTAGCCGAACCCATTCGATGGGCAGACCTGAAGCTTTTGGTCACAAAGAGATGGTGCCGGCCTGGCTCTAGGGGTTGAGCCAGGCCGACGATTAGTTGATCAATCGCTATGCGTCGACCAATTCTTTTTCAACTTCAGCGGGCTCTTCGGGGTCAATTTCGCGAGTCAGCACGGTTCGAGTGAATGCCGAGTTGCCCCAAGTTAGGTCGTGACCGAGAGCGTCTGCATCGATTTCAACCGAGGTGCCATTACGTTCGCCGTTATCCCAGTCGCGCACCTTGATTTTGCCGTTAACCATGATGCGCTCACCTTTGTTGACCGATGTCGAAACATTTATGGCCAACTGGCGAAAACTCGTTACAGTGAACCAATTTGTCTCTCCATCGATCCATTTGTTTTGCGAGCGATCAAAGCGACGCGAAGACGCGGCTAGGCGAAACGAAGTAATCGGCAGCCCATCTTGAGTGACCAGGTGACGCGGTGTAGTTGCCACCAGGCCGGTGACGGTGATTTGTTCTGACAACTTTTTGCCTTTCTCGATTGCTGCGATCGGGCGATCGCTGCTGAGACGAGAATTTCAAAGTCGTGCATAACTGAAATCAGATCGTGCAGAATCTGTGCACAACTGAGCCGTTATTGAAGAAAGCCGGCCGCAAAATGCGGATGACCCAGCAAATATCAAATTAACTCTCGCGAAGCAGATTCGAATATGCCTTGCGAACCTTGATTACCTTGGGCAAAACCACCGCTAGGCAATAGCCCTGATTCGGATTCTTAGCAAAAAAGTTTTGATGATAGTCCTCGGCAGGCCAATAATCACCAAGTGGCATAATTTCAGTCACAACTTGACCAGGCCAAACTTTTGACGCCCGAGCAACCGCTGCTTCAAATTCCTTTTTCTGAATTTCGTCGGCAAAAAACATGCTGCTTCTGTATTGCGTGCCCACATCATGCCCCTGGCGATTCAACTGAGTCGGGTCATGCAGCGTGAAGAAGATATCAAGCACTGCAGACTCGCTAATTTGCAACTCGTCAAAAGTGACCTTGGCAACCTCAGCATGCCCGGTCGTTCCGCTGCACACTGCCTCGTATGTCGGCGCTGCGACATGACCGCCGGTGTATCCGACTTCGACATCAGTGATTCCACGAAATTGGGAGAATGCACTGTCTAGACACCAGAAGCACCCGCCGCCGAGAACATAGGTTTTCATGCGTCTAGCCTAGGCTTGTGCCATGAGTTATGTTGCAGCTGAAAATCGCTATGAAAGCATGAAATATCGCCGAACCGGCAAATCTGGCCTCTTGCTACCTGAGCTCTCGCTGGGTCTTTGGCACAATTTCGGAAAACCCGACAGCTTCAAAACTCAACGAAACATTTTGCGACGAGCGTTCGATCTTGGCATCACGCACTTTGACCTAGCCAACAACTATGGCCCGCCATACGGTGCGGCCGAAACTAACTTTGGCAAGCACTTCAAAAGAGACTGGCGTCGATATCGCGACGAGTTGATTCTCTCGACCAAAGCCGGATACGACATGTGGCCGGGGCCATACGGCGAATGGGGATCAAGAAAATATCTATTGGCCTCACTTGACCAAAGCCTTGAGCGCATGGGCGTTGACTATGTCGACATTTTTTATAGTCACCGTTTCGACCCTCACACTCCCCTAGAAGAAACCATGGGTGCACTTGCCTCTGCAGTTCGCCAAGGCAAGGCACTTTATGTCGGAATCTCGAGTTATGACACAGAGCAA
>CALDKR010000033.1 GCA_937898095.1 uncultured Rhodoluna sp. | reverse complement strand
AAAGCGATGAGCAGTGGCGCAGCGAGCTAAGCGAATTCGAATATCACGTTTTGCGATTGGCGGGAACCGAACGTGCGTGGACCGGCGAATTATTAGACGAGAAGAGAGTCGGCATTTATTCTTGCCGCGGCTGCGGAGCTGAGCTGTTTAGAAGCCAGGCCAAGTTTGATTCGCACTGCGGCTGGCCATCTTTTTATGAACCTAAAGAATCGGATGCAGTTGAGCTGCTTGAAGACCGTTCGCACGGCATGGTTCGAGTTGAGGTTCGTTGCGCAAGCTGTGGCTGCCACCTGGGGCATGTGTTTGAAGATGCGCCGCAGACTCCGACCGGCGATCGTTTCTGCATAAATTCGGTGAGTGTTAGCTTTAAAGCAGAGTGAGTAAACAAAGAGACCCTATTCAGGGTCTTTTTTTGAGAGCCGACTAGGGGACTCGAACCCCTAACCCTCGCATTACAAGTGCGATGCGCTACCAATTGCGCCAAGTCGGCCGACAGCCCTGGGGCCATCTTGCAAGGCGGCGAACCGCACTTGCGCTCACCAGTTTAGTGGTGAAACTTTTGTTGGATTAGTTTGCAGCCTGAACAAACTGAGCGAAGCGAGCAGGGCTAACCAACTCTTCACCCTTTGTCCAGGTGTAAGGCTTGCCATTCACAAGGATGTAAGGGGTTCCCTCGACCTTGTAGTTGGTGCCCTTGATTGGCTCGCTTAGAACCTTGTCAGTGGTGTCAGAAATCCAGTTTGCAAAAACCTTGTCATTCACGCAGCTGCTGAATGTGTCGTCAACCGCTACCCCGGCCTCGCGCGCTCGTGAGATCAGGTCTTGGTTCGACGGCCCAGCTGTTCCTTCTTGTGGCTGGTTGGCAAACAAGATGTTGTTGAACTTGAAGTAGTTGTCTGGCGAGTGCTCAGCGACACAAATCGCAGCGTTTGCCGCACGGCTTGAATATTCGTTTGGTGAGCCGCGGCCATCCAAGAATGAAATTGGGTGATATTCAACGGTTGCAGCGCCGGTCTTGACCCAGCTTTCTAGCTGAGAAGCGTTTGGAACCTCGAAGGCCTGGCAAACCGGGCACTGATAGTCGAGATAAATCTGGATGTTTGGGACAGCCTTGCCAGAGTCTGGAGTTGGAGTGGTGGTTGCAGTGAATGCCTTGAGGTCTTGGCCAATCTTGATGCCGCCATCAAAAGACATGTTGGTTGGAGTTGCCTGAAGGGCTTGGTTGTTGCTGGTTGAAACCAGCGAAATCACGACTGCTGCAACTGCGATCGCAATGACGCCAATAATGCCCGCTTGAATAGCAAAACGCTTTCTGCGCTCACCCTTCTTGTGCTGTTCACGAATTGCCTTTGCCTTTTCGCGAGCAGCTTCGCGCTGTTCGTTGCGAGTCGGCTTGTTCACGCCTGGATTCATATGAGACACCTCGGGGGTCAGCTGGGTCACGATTGCGTGACGGTGTGTGTCAATCAGTTTAGACGAGCATTTTGCAATGCCATAATGGTCAGGTTGCAGCGCAGCTGCAGCTACCTATCACTATGGATCGCCCGGCACGTACCGCCGGTGAAGGAGAAAAATCATGGCATCAGTAACTTTTGATGACGCAACTCGCCTGTATCCAGGCGGAACTCGCGCAGCAGTCGACAAGATCAACCTAGAGATCAAAGACGGCGAGTTTCTAGTTCTAGTCGGCCCATCAGGCTGTGGAAAATCAACCACGCTGCGCATGCTTGCCGGACTTGAAGAAGTTAACTCAGGTCGAATTCTTATCGGCGACCGAGACGTCACAGATGTTCCACCAAAAGACCGCGACATCGCTATGGTCTTCCAGAACTACGCGCTTTACCCTCACATGACCGTTGCAGAGAACATGGGCTTTGCCCTAAAAATCGCTGGCGTTAGCAAAGAAGAGCGCGCTGCTCGTGTTCTTGAGGCTGCAAAGCTTCTTGACCTAGAGCCATACCTTTCACGCAAGCCAAAGGCACTATCTGGTGGTCAGCGCCAGCGTGTTGCCATGGGTCGCG
>CALDKR010000032.1 GCA_937898095.1 uncultured Rhodoluna sp. | reverse complement strand
TGAACTAAAGGGCAAGCTTGACGGCTACGCACTTCGCGTTCCAGTTCCGACCGGTTCAATCACCGACCTAACTTTGGTTTCAAAGGTTGATGTCACCATCGACGAGATCAAGCAGGCCTACAAAGAGGCAGCTGCAAGCGGCCCAATGAAGGGCATCTTGAAATACACCGAAGACGAAATCGTCTCAAGCGACATCGTCACTGACCCGCACTCATCAATCGTTGACGCTGGTCTAATCAAGGTGATCGGTCGCACCGTCAAGATTTCATCTTGGTATGACAACGAGTGGGGCTATTCAAACCGCCTAGTTGAGCTAACTGAACTTGTAGCTTCAAAGCTATAAATCTCTAACTCAGCAAAAACGAAAGATCCAAAATGCGCACAATTTCAACCCTGCCTTCTCTAGACGGAAAGCGGGTCGTCATCCGCTGTGATTTGAATGTTCCGCTTGACGGTTCACGAATCACCGATGACGGTCGAATTGTGGCATCGGTTCCGACCATCAAATATTTGGTTGACCATGGTGCGAAAGTCATCGTAATTTCGCACCTTGGTCGCCCAGATGGCGCACCGGATGAAAAGTATTCACTTCGCCCAGCTGCTGAGCGACTTGGAGAGCTTCTAGGCCAGCCAGTTTTCTTTGCGACCGACACCGTTGGCGCAGACGCTCAAGGTGCTGTCAAGGCGCTTGACCGCGGTGGGGTAGCAGTTCTTGAAAACCTTCGCTTCAACGCAGCCGAAACCAGCAAAGACGAGGCAGTGCGCGCGGCCTTTGCAGCCAAGCTCGCTGAATTCGGCGATTTCTTTATCAGCGACGGCTTCGGCGTTGTTCACCGCAAGCAGGCCAGCGTTTATGAGCTTGCCAAAGCTCTGCCAAGCGTGGGCGGGTTCCTAATTGAAAAAGAACTCGATGTTCTAACTCGACTAACTTCAACTCCAGAGCGCCCATACGCAGTCGTTCTCGGTGGCTCAAAAGTCTCTGACAAGCTCGGCGTTATCGACCACCTGTTGCCGACTGTCAACAAATTGGTTATCGGTGGCGGAATGGTCTTCACATTCTTGGCAGCGCAGGGTCACAAAGTCGGCTCGAGCCTGCTCGAAGTTGACCAGATTGAGACCTGCAAAAACTACCTAAATCGTGCTGCTGAGCTCGGCGTCGAGGTTGTATTGCCAACCGACATCGTGGTTGCATCAAAGTTTGGCGCCGACGCTGAGATTGCAATCACCGCAGCTGACGCGATCGAATCAAGCCCATTTGGCGCAAGCGGCCTTGGACTAGACATTGGCCCAGAATCAGCGGCAGCTTTCGCTAAGACCATTGCCTCAGCAAAGACTGTTTTCTGGAACGGACCGATGGGCGTTTTTGAGATCGACAAGTTTGCCGGCGGCACTCGTGCAGTTGCCAAGGCACTAACTGAGGTTGATGGGCTAAGCGTTGTTGGCGGCGGCGATTCTGCTGCTGCGGTTCGCATCCTTGGTTTCAATGATGACCAGTTTGGCCACATTTCAACCGGTGGTGGTGCCAGCCTTGAATTCCTCGAGGGCAAGGCTCTTCCTGGCCTAGAAGTTCTTAAATAATCAAACTCTGCTTCAAGAAAGCTAAATCATGACAACTCGCGTTCCGCTAATCGCCGGCAACTGGAAGATGAACCTCGACCACCAGCAAGCCATCGCTCTGGTGCAGAAACTTGCCTACACACTAAAAGATGCCGATCACGACTACAGCACGGCTGAGGTTGTCGTGTTCCCTCCGTTCACCGACCTTCGCACCGTTCAGACTTTGATCGATGCCGAAAAATTTGAGCTTGGCTTGGGTGCTCAAGATCTTTCACAACACGATTCAGGTGCCTACACCGGCGACATCTCGGGCGCATTCTTGGCCAAGCTTGACGCTAAATACGTTCTTATTGGCCACAGCGAGCGTCGCACCTATCACTCAGAAGACGACGCAATTGTGCAGGCAAAGACCGCCGCAGCATTCCGTCACGGCCTGGTTCCGGTTATCTGCGTCGGCGAGACTCTTGAAGAGCTCGAGACCGAGGGCCAAAGCGCAGTGCCAGTTCGCCAGACCTTGGCCGCACTAGCTGGCCACGAAAAGCTTGGTGAGTTTGTGATTGCCTACGAACCTGTATGGGCCATTGGCACCGGAAAAGTTGCCACACCTGAAGAAGCTGCAGCTGTCTGCGGCAAGATTCGCGAGGCAATTGCAGCCGAGCACGGTGCTGAACTCGCAGCTGCGACTCGCATCTTGTATGGCGGTTCAGTCAAGTCAGCCAACGTTGCTGGATTCTTGAGAAGCACCGAGGTTGATGGCGTTCTAGTTGGTGGCGCAAGCCTTGACCCTGAAGAATTCAGCGGCATCGCGCGCTTCCAGAAGCACATCGCTTTATAATTTGTTGAGAAGTTTTTCCGAATAGAGGATTCCCCGAAATGGCTGCTGCCCTTCAAATCGCACTTCAGGTGCTGCTGGCGATCACCAGCCTTTTGCTAACACTTTTGATTTTGCTTCACAAAGGTCGCGGTGGCGGTCTTTCTGACATGTTCGGCGGTGGTGTGACCAGCTCACTAAACACCTCCGGCGTTGCAGAGCGAAACCTAAACCGAATCACCATCATTCTCGGCGTTGTCTGGGTTGCAGTGATCATCGCCCTAGGCCTGTTCACTCGATTCGGTCTCGTCTAAGGGTTATCACATGAGCAACGGCGGTTCAGCAATTCGTGGCGCGCGCATTGGCGCGGGGCCAATGGGCGAGCAAGATCGCGGATTCAAGGCCGAGCGAGTGGTTCGCAATTACTACTGCTCAAACGGGCATGTGCAGAGTCCAAACTTTGCGGCAAATGTCGAAGAAATCGAAATTCCTGAATTTATCGACTGCCCAAACTGTGGCCTTCCAGCGGGTCAAGACAAAGACAACCCGCCGGTGGTGGCAAAACACGAGCCATACAAAACCCACTTGGCTTATGTCAAAGAGCGTCGCACCGAAGAAGAAGCCCAGCAGCTTCTAGAAGAGGCAGTAGCAGCGGTTCGCGAGCGTCGCATTCGCCTAGCTGAAGCCGCAAAGCTAGCTGAAAGCAAATAAATTTCAAACAATAAACCGCAACCAAATTGGTTGCGGTTTATTTATTTAAGTCATTTCGCTTGCTAGCTAGCAGCCCCAAACTTTGGCGCCAGCCGAAGAATCGACGAACCAAACAGTGCGCTTAGCGGCTTTGATGCGACCAACTGGCAGGGCTTCAGGGTTCTCTGAAAATGCAACTTCAACTGCGTCAGCTTTGTCGGCGCCAGCAACTAAGAACCAGATTTCATCAGATGCGTTAACTGCTTCGTAAGTGAAAGACAGGCGCTGCGGTGGTGGCTTAGGCGAGTCATGTTCGGCGATGATGGCAACACCGGGCGCCGGCAAGGGCTTTCCAGGGAACAGCGAGCAAATGTGCCCGTCTGGCCCCATGCCCAAGAAAGTCAGATCGAACTGAGGCTTGATTAGCTCGACGTGGTCAGCAAATTCTTGAGCGGCATCATCGAGCGAAAGCCCTTCGTCAGCAGCCGGAAACTCATGCAGGCGAGTTGCGTCGACTCGTTCTAGAAGCGCATCAGCGGCCTGGTTCGCATTACGATCTGGGCTGTCACTGTCAACGAAGCGCTCATCGCCCCACCAAATGTTTACGCGATCCCAATCGATTTGTTCAACTTGATCGTGCTCACCGATCATTTTCAGGGTCAGAATTCCGACTGTTCCGCCGGTGATTGAAATGTGTATCTCGCTCTTAACTGCCAAAAGCTCAATCGCTTTGTTGACAAACGCATCGGCTGCAGCGATGGCAACGGCTTGCGCATCAGAGAAGCGATTGACAATAGGGCGATTGATTTCAGTCATGATTACTTTCGCTTCGAGCCGTATCCGTGCTTTACAACTTGGCCGAACAGATCGTCTGGGTCGAGACGGCGAAGGTCTTCACTGAGGCAGTCGCGCAAGTTTCTAAACGGCAATGCAATCTCGCGAGCCGGCTGAGTTGGCTGAATCAAAGTTGCCACATCAGGAATTTTGCGGTCGAGAATAACGTCGCCCGACTTTCGAGTGAGCTTGATCTTGCGAATTCCGGCAGGCATTTTGCCCTTGACGGTCTTGACTACCTTCACTGGCACCTTGAGCTTTAGCTCGAGCCACGAAGCCAACAAATCGGTGCTTGGCGAGTCAGCTGCTCCAGTGATTTCAACGGCTAGAACTGAGTCATATGGCGGCTGATCGAGCACGGCTGCCAACTGCTGACGCCAAAGCGTTAGGCGAGTCCAGGCGAAGTCGCTGTCGCCGGGCACATAGTTCTTGGCAATTTTGCGCAGGTGCGCCGCCGAATCTTTTTGGCTTGCTGCATCGGTGATGCGGCGAGTGGCGATTCGGCCAATTGGCGCTGCTGAGGGCTTCTCAGGGGCTTCGTTTGGCCACCATGCAACAACTGGGGCATCAGGCAACAAAAGACCGGTGACGAGGCTCTCTTGGTCGCGAGCGGCATCGCCATAAGCGCGAAGCACAATCACCTCAGAGGCGCCAGCATCTCCGCCGACTCGAATTTGGGCATCAAGGCGAGCGTCTTTTTTGCTGACTGCGTTGTCGTCGGCCAAAACAATAATGCGACACGGATGCTCACGCGAGGCATCGTTGGCCGCAGCGATAGCTGGCTCAATGCCCTTGAAATCGGTTTCGATGATCAGAGTCAACACGCGGCCAAGTGCCACAGCACCGCCCTGTTCGCGAATCTGAACCAAGGCTTTAGAAACCTTGCTGATTGTTGTGTTCGGAAGATTGTGGATCACGGAAGCCTCCAGGCACGGCCGTCTTGGGCCATCATTTCGTCAGCAGAACTCGGGCCCCAGGTTCCAGGGCGATACTGCTCTGGCTGACCTTGCTTTGCCCAGAATTTCTCAATCGGGTCAAGAATCTTCCATGAGAGTTCAACCTCTTCGTGGCGTGGGAACAGGGGAGCGTCGCCCAGTAGAACATCGAGAATCAAACGCTCGTATGCTTCTGGGCTGGCTTCGGTAAACGCGTGGCCATAACCGAAATCCATGGTCACATCGCGAACCTGCATGCCAACGCCAGGAACCTTTGATCCGAAACGAATGGTTACGCCTTCATCAGGCTGAACACGAATAACCAAGGCGTTTTGACCGAGTTCAGACGTTTGGTCAGCTGCAAAAAGTTGTTGAGGAGCTCGTTTGAACACGACAGCAATCTCGGTAACACGTCGTCCCAGTCGCTTTCCTGCACGAAGGTAGAAGGGAACTCCAGCCCATCGGCGAGTATTAATGTCCAAGCGCATTGCAGCGTAAGTTTCAGTTGTGGATTCCGGGTTCATGCCGTCTTCTTCGAGGAAGCCAAGAACTTCTTCACCGCCTTGCCAGCCGCCGGCATACTGACCGCGGGCTGTGTACTTGCCAAGGTCTTTAGGAAGGTGCACAGCCTGCAGAACCTTTTCCTTTTCATTACGCAAATCTGCAGCGTCGAAGGAGACTGGCTCCTCCATTGCAGTTAGTGCAAGTAGCTGCAAAAGGTGGTTTTGGATTACGTCTCGGGCAGCACCAATGCCGTCGTAGTAACCGGCTCGACCTCCAACACCGATGTCTTCTGCCATGGTGATTTGCACATGGTCGATGTAGTTGGCGTTCCAGAGAGGCTCGAAAAGCTGATTAGCAAATCGTAGAGCCAAAATGTTCTGTACGGTTTCCTTGCCCAGATAGTGATCAATGCGGAAAATCGAATCGGCAGGGAATACCGCTTCGACTACATCGTTCAGCTCACGAGCCGACTTGAGGTCATGTCCAAAAGGTTTTTCAATTACGACTCTGCGGAACTCGTCTGGCTTAGGCTCTGCCAAACCACTGCGGCTTAGTTGACGGCAGACCAGTGGGAAAGCCTTAGGCGGAATCGAAAGATAGAACGCGTGGTTTCCATTGGTGCCTCGCTTGGTGTCCAGCTCTTCAATGGTGGCCTTCAGACGATCGAAGGCAGCGTCGTCATCGAATTCACCTTGGACGAATCGAATACCCTCAGAAAGTTGTTGCCAAACTTCTTCGCGGAACGGGGTGCGAGCGTACTCACGAACCGAGTCGTGTACGACCTTGGCAAAATCCTGGTTTTCCCACTCACGACGAGCGAAGCCAACCAGTGCAAAACCAGGTGGCAAAAGACCTCGGTTAGCCAAGTCATAGACCGCTGGCATAAGTTTCTTACGCGAAAGGTCGCCGGTGACACCAAAGATGACGAGCGAACTTGGACCTGCAATCCGGTTGAGGCGGCGATCGTCTGGGTCGCGTAGGGGATTGTGGTCTTTCCCCAAACGTGCTGGACTCATCAATTACTCCTAGAGGCTTGCGGAAATCTGTGAAACTGCAGCGACCACGTCGCTCAATGTGAGCCTTAGCACCGGGCGCCCATGTTCGGCAAGAACAGCCGCATCGCCAGAGGCTTGAGATGCAATCAGTTCACCTAGTGTGAAGTCGCGACCAGGAACGCTGATGTCGTTTACAGGTCTTGAAACCAACTGGATGTAAATACCTTGCGCAGGCCCACCCTTGTGGTACTGACCAGTCGAGTGCAAGAAACGTGGAGCCCAACCAAAGGTTGTTGGTCGACCCGAAGCCTTAGCCAGCAGGTTCCGTAGTTTGGCAACCTCTGGATATTCAACTCGGTCGAGATATGCGTGAACTGAGACATAGCTGTCAGTTTCAGCAGTGTCTAGCCACGAGGCTAAGGCCGACTTGAGATCTGCCGAACCGTCAAGCTCAAAACCTAAGTTTCTAACCTCAACCGCGCCATCAACGAACATGGCCGGAACTTCTGGCGCTCGGTTCTCGAGCATCCCTCTCGCAGCAATTTTTGCTGATTCGACGTCTGGCTGGTCAAATGGGTTGATACCGATTAGGCGCGAAGCCACTACGGTAGCGAACTCCCAAAGCAGGAACTGCCCGCCGAGGCTACCAGACACTGAAAGTTCATTTTCTGCAGCTGTGTCAGCGTTTGCAACAAGACGAGCAACAACGAGATCGCTTGGCTTCTCCGTTAGTTCAGGTGCATCCAAACCAAGCACGACGGGGAGTACGCCCTTGCCAAGCTTGCCGGTCGATTCAGCGATTAGTTGCTCTGCCCAGTCTCCGAGACCAACGATGGCAGTTCCGTCTTCAACCAGAGCCAACTTGTCTGCAAATGTATCAGCTCCAGCAGTGCGAGCCATTGCAGCACCAAGTCGCAGCCCTGGGTTTGATGCTTCATCTTTCGAAAGAACCACTAGTGCTGAAACAGCTTCGTTGAGAAGGCGCTGAATGTCGGCACCAGCAAGTCCTGAAGGTACTAGACCGAACGCTGTTAATGCCGAGTAACGTCCACCTACAGTTGGATCGGCGTTGAAGATTCGGTAACCGTCGACTGTCGCAGCTTTCTCCATAGGTGAACCAGGATCAGTGACAATAACGATACGGTCAGTCTTATCAATACCAGCTGCCGTGAACGCAGCCTCAAAGAGACGCTTTTGAGAATCTGTTTCTACAGTGGAACCAGACTTCGACGAAACCACAACCGCAGTGCGGGTGAGATCTCCGTTTAGGGCCTTTCCAACCTGTTCAGGGTTAGTGGAATCCAAAACCACGAGTTCGACACCAGCACTCTGGGTGATTACCTCGGGTGCTAGCGATGAGCCGCCCATGCCACAGAGCACAAATCGGTTGACTCCAATGCCTGCGAAGTAGTCGCGCAATTCCAGGATGCCTGATATAAGCGACTGCGAGTCCGTCGCCGAATGCGTCCAACCAAGACGGATTGAACTTTCTGCCTCGGCATCTTTACCCCAAAGAGTGAAGTCTTTCGCGGCTATACGGCTTGCAACTTTGTCGCTTACTAGCTGACCGATGACCGATTCAACTGCTGTCTGAGTTGAGCCACTAGTAGCAACTTTGATAGCCATTATTTGGCAGCCTTTAGTGCAGTTTCAACGCTTTCAACAAGCTCTGCCCAAGAAATGTTGAACTTATCTACACCCTCAGCTTCAAGCAGCTCGGTGGCTTCGTCGTAGCTAACACCCTGGGCTGCGATTGCATCGAGGATTGCCTGCGCTTCGACGTAGTGTCCGGTGATTGAATTCGCTGGGACTATGCCGTGATCGAATACTGCTTCCATGGTCTTTTCAGGCATTGTGTTTACAAGCATTGGGGCAACCAATTCGGTGACATAAAGAGTGTCTGGCAGTGCAGGGTCCTTCACACCGGTTGAAGCCATCAATGGACGCTGCTTGTTAGCACCGGCTTCGGCCAACTGCGCCCAACCGTCCGTGGCGAATTCTTGCTCAAATACCTGGTAGGCGAGACGGGCATTGGCTAGACCTGCCTTGCTCTTCAGCGCGTTGGCCTCTTCGGTGCCAACTTCCGAAAGGCGCTTGTCAAGTTCGGTGTCGACGCGCGAAACGAAGAATGAGGCAACCGAGTGAATCTTCGAAAGGTCGTGACCGCTAGCTTGAGCCTTTGAGATACCTGCAACGTAGGCAGCGATTACTTCACGGTAGCGCTGCAACGAGAAAATTAGGGTTACGTTGACGCTAATGCCTTCTGCGATCACATCGGTGATAGCGGATAGTCCAGCCTTGGTAGCAGGAATCTTGATCATTACGTTTTCGCGATTGACTTTGGCGAACAGTTCCTTCGCCTGAGCGACGGTTCCTGCAGCATCGTGCGCAAGACCTGGCTCGACTTCGATCGACACTCGACCGTCAAAACCAGCGGTTGCATCGTAGACTCCGCGGAAAATGTCACAAGCATTAGCCACATCCACGGTGGTGATTTCAAAGATGGCTTGCGTGGCTGAGGCTCCGGCGGCGGCAAGTTCGGCAACCTGTGGA
>CALDKR010000031.1 GCA_937898095.1 uncultured Rhodoluna sp. | reverse complement strand
TGGCGTCTTTGATTTCTTGGCGCTCATAGAACTTGGTGCCCCCGACAACGCGATACGGAATAGCTGATCGAATGAAAATATCTTCAAGTGCACGGGTCTGCGAGTTGGTTCGATACATCACGGCCATGTCGCGATAATCAGTGCCTTCGCGGTGAACGCGATTGATTTCATCGGCGATGAACTGAGCCTCATCGTGTGCTGAATAACCGGTGTATCCGACGATTTTTTCGCCATCGCCAGAGTCAGTCCAAAGGTTTTTTGCCGGGCGATCAAAGTTGTTTGAGATCACGGCATTGGCCGCACTCAAAATGTTTTGAGTTGAGCGATAGTTTTGCTCGAGCAAAATGGTGCGCGCACCCGGAAAGTCTTTTTCGAACTCTGAAATGTTCCGAATGTCAGCCCCGCGGAACGCATAAATCGACTGGTCAGAGTCGCCCACGACAGTCAGCGACGCCGGCTCAGGAATCGCGCCCGTGCGCGGATCAATCAACTCTGGATTCGCCGCTGCAACCGCCTGGTCAATGGGGCGAGTCAATTCTTGAATCAAGGCGTATTGCGCGTGGTTGGTGTCTTGATACTCGTCAACCAAAATGTGGCGGAACTTGCGCTGGTATTGCGCAGCAACATCAGGGAAAGCCCTGAAAAGGTGAACGGTTTCGCTAATTAGGTCATCAAAGTCAAAGGCATTGTTGCGTTGCAACTCTCGCTGATAGCGCAAGAAAATCTCGGCGATGATTCGTGCGACCGGATCGGTTTGGTCGGCATTGCGCGCGAATGATTCTGCGTCGGCAAGTTCGTTTTTGGCATTCGAAATCACCGAGGCCACGCCAGCCGGAGTGAGCTTGTGAATATCGGCGCCCATATCTTTGATTAGGCGTTTGAAAATCGCTCGGCTGTCGCCCGAGTCATAAATCGTGAAGTTGCCATCGTGACCAAGACGCTCAGCCTCGCGACGCAAAATCAAAACACAGGCAGAGTGAAAAGTCTTGATCCACATGCCATCGGCGCTCTCGCCAAGCAGCGCCTTGACTCGCTCGCGCATTTCAGCGGCGGCTTTGTTGGTGAACGTGATCGCCAAAATCTGCGAAGGCCAAGCCTCGCGATTGGCCAGCACGTGAGCGATGCGGTGAGTTAGCACTCGGGTTTTGCCCGAACCGGCACCCGCCACAATCAGCAGCGCCGGGCCGCGGTGCTCAACTGCCGCTTTTTGCTGCGGGTTGAGCCCCTCGAGCAATCGCTCGCTGGCGCCAAAAGTGGATGAAAAAAGATCTAGTTCGGTCATAACTCGCTAATCCTAGGCAAGCCCTGCGACAACTTCGTGAAGCAAGTCGGGCTGGTCGGCAAAAATGCCGTCGACACCGCTATAAATCAGGTTCGCGTAATACTCCTCGAAACTGTTTTCAGCGTCTTCAACCCTCGCGGTATACGTGTAAATCTGCAGACCGGCAGTGTGTGCTGCATCAACTAAACGCTTGCCGTCGACGAAGGTCTCGTTATCGCCAAGAACCATCGAGGTGTGCACGCTGATGCCCTCGAAATTGCTCGCCCACTCGGCCAGGTCTTGCGCAGAAATCCGGCGCGGTTCAAGCAAAAAGAAATATTCGGCAATGTTGCCCAACACGCGCTTTGCCTGCAGCAGGGTCTTGAGGTCGAAACTCTCGATGATTAATTTCACTCCGCGCGATTGCCAATCGCTTTCGCTGAGTGTGCGACTCAGGATGCTGACCATCGGAATCATCGCTGTTGCAAATTCGGCACCGTGCTTGATTTCAAGGATCACGGTTTTGCCGTCAATGAACTGGGCGTCAAGCAAATCGCCTAGCGTCGGGATCGCAAACTCGCCGTCAAACTTGGCGCTGCCTGGGCGAAGATCGGGCAGGCGTTCGCGTGCTCGAAGTTCACTGATTTCTGAGGCGGTGAACTCGTGACTGAACCAATCGTGAAATTGCTCACCGTCAAATTCGAGCGTGCTGCGTCGGTCGGCATACCGGTTGATTTTTGAAATGTTGGTGGTGCCATTTAGCGCGGGTTCGTGCCTAATAATCAGTTGGCCATCTTTGGTTGGCACCAGGTCGAGCTCGATTGCGTCAGCCCCCTGAGCAAACGCAAGCTCGAAGGCCTCAAGGGTGTTTTCTGGTCGATAACCAGATGCGCCTCTGTGGCCGACAACCGTTATTCCCATTCGATAGTGCCAGGTGGCTTTGAGGTCACGTCGAGAACCACTCGGTTCACGCCAGCAACCTCATTGGTGATGCGGTTCGAAATCTTGGCCAGCACGTCATAAGGCAGGCGGGTCCAGTCGGCTGTCATTGCATCTTCAGATGAAACCGGACGAAGCACAATCGGGTGGCCATAGGTGCGGCCATCGCCCTGCACGCCAACTGAGCGAACATCGGCCAAAAGCACAACCGGGCACTGCCAAATCTCAGCATCAAGGCCAGCAGCGGTTAGCTCAGCGCGCACAATTGCGTCAGCCTTGCGAAGCAAATCGAGCCGCTCTTTGTTGATTTCACCCAAGATGCGAATGCCCAGGCCTGGGCCAGGGAATGGCTGTCGCTGAACAATTTCGTGAGGCAGACCCAGCTCAGCACCAATCGCGCGAACCTCATCTTTGAACAAGGTGCGCAGCGGCTCGATTAGCTCGAACTCAAGGTCGTCTGGCAAGCCGCCAACATTGTGGTGGCTCTTGATGCCGGCGGTTGCACCGCCACCAGATTCAACGACATCCGGATAAAGAGTGCCCTGAACCAAGAATTTAATTGGACGGTTGTCGGCCTTTGATTCTTCGATCAATGCAGCCTGAGCTTCTTCGAAGGTGCGAATGAATTCGCGACCAATAATCTTTCGCTTGGTCTCAGGGTCGCTCACGCCAGCCAGTGCATCTAAGAACTTTTGCTCGGCGTCAACAACAACCAAGCGAATTCCGGTGGCGGCAACATAGTCGCGCTCGACCTGCTCAGCCTCACCCTCGCGAAGCAATCCGTGGTTCACAAAAACGCAAACCAATTGGTCACCGACAGCCTTGTGAACCAGTGCTGCCGCAACTGCTGAATCAACACCTCCAGAAAGACCGCAAATCACGCGGTCGTTGCCAACCTGAGCACGGATTTTTTCGACCTGCTCGGCGATAACGTTGCCCGAGTTCCAGTCGGCCGGAATCGCTGCCGCCTTGTGCAAGAAGTTCTCGAGCACATTTTGGCCGAACTCAGAGTGCTTCACTTCTGGGTGCCACTGCACGCCATAAATCTTCTTTTCGCGGTTCGCAAAAGCGGCCACCGGGGTGGTTTCGGTCGATGCCAAAACCTCAAAGCCCTCGGGTGCAGCAACAACTTGGTCGCCGTGGCTCATCCAGCAAATTTGGTTTTCGGGTTGACCGTCAAGAATCTGGCCACCGGCCTTGACCACCAGGTCAGTCGCGCCATATTCGCGCTTGCCGGTTGCGTCAACGCGGCCGCCCAGGGCTTTTGCCAAAGTTTGAAAGCCATAGCAAATGCCCAAAACTGGAACACCGAGCTCGAGGATTGCTGGGTCAAGCTGTGGCGAGCCGGCCTCATAAACCGATGATGGGCCACCCGACAAAATGATTGCCAGCGGGTTTTTAGCAGCAACTTCGGCTGCGGTCACATTGTGGTGAACGATTTCTGAATAGACCGATGCTTCGCGCACACGACGGGCGATCAGCTGGGCATATTGCGCACCAAAGTCGACAACTAGAACCGGGCGGGCTGCGGTGTTTTGATTTGAACTCATTAGTTGGCCTTGCCTGCCTTTTCAAGTTGAGCTAGGTCTGCTCGTGCGATTTTGGTGAAGTGACGCTCAGTGAAGAATGAAAGAAAAGGAACAACGCCGCCGGCCGCGATAACCAAGAAGCGCCAGAAGCTCCAGCGAAGCAGTGTCCAGAGTCTGAAATCGCCAAATAGATAGGCAACATAGAGCCAGCCGTGCACGATCAAAATTGCCATGGTCAAGCTCAAGCCAGTCAGCGGCATTAGAGATTTGTCTTCAAAGAACGGTTCGGCTGAGACGATTCCGTTGGGGCCAAATGCCCAAAGTTCATAACCAACGCCGCGGCGCAAAATAAAAAGCGCCATCACCAAAAGCAAAACGATTCCGGTGACATATGAAGTGACTCTGAAGAATTTCAGTGTCGAGCGCACCGACTCAATTTGAGCCTCGACGGCAGTGCTTGATTGGTTTTCTGGGGTGGCTGGCATCTGACTAGTTTACCTTTGCCTCAGACTCGCCATTTGGGCCGGCTTGCTCGCGAATCTGGGTGTCACGAACCAATCGCCACCAAAGAAAAATTGCGAATCCCGCAAAGATTGTCCACTCAAGGGCATAGAAGGCGGTCAGCCAGTTGATTGCACCTGGGTCGGTGTATGCCAACTCGATTGGTTCCATTCCGGCATGCATAAAAAGCATTCCGCCCTTTGCCTGACTGCCAGCCACCCAAGCATGCGGGTCGGCGTTGATAGGCGCGTCAGGTGAATAAAGGTTGATCATTTGAGCCATTGAAAGCGCACCCAACAGATATGGCCTGCTCGAGTCACCAATTGAAACCGGGGCTTCTGAATCGATGCGATAAAGCTTGGTCGGCAAAAACGCTTGGGCGGACATTGCATTCATCAAGTCGGTTCGCGCCTGTTCGGCGGTCTCTAGCGATTCGGTCCAAGCGAGAGCGACGGTGAAATTCTTGCCGTTTTTGTCTTTGGCATTCGAGACCAACCAATAGCCCGATTTGCCGTGTTGCATGCGGTCAGAAATCAGGTATGCCTGCGATTGATCGAGCTGCAGCGATTTGGTGACGCCATCGATTTTTGTGGTCGTGGTCTCAGGTGGAACATATGACCGTTCAAGTTGCCACTGCGCCAGAGCGCCCAAGCCAGCTGCGATGAGCAGTGACAAAAAGAATGCCGCAATCCATCGAGGTCTAAAAGCTACTTGCCAAAAGCTTGGTGAGGTCATCGGTTTTGGTCTTGCCGCCAACTAGCTGTGATACGGCGCAACGACAACCTCAACGCGCTGAAACTCTTTGAGGTCTGAATATCCAGTGGTTGCCATTGCTCGACGCAACGCGCCAATTAGGTTGGTCTCGCCGCTAGCCATAGTCGCAGGGCCTAGCAAAATTTGCTCAAGGGTTCCGCTGGTTCCGACCTCGACGCGGTTGCCGCGTGGCAACTGGTTGTTGACGGCCTCTTGGCCCCAGTGCCAACCGCGACCAGGTGCTTCTTCGGCACGAGCCAAAACTGAACCCAGCATCACGGCGTCAGCGCCACATGAAATTGCCTTAACGATGTCGCCTGATGTTCCGAGTCCGCCATCTGCAATCACGTGAACATAGCGGCCACCTGATTCATCCATGTAGTCACGGCGAGCGCCGGCAACATCGGCAACTGCTGTTGCCATCGGTGCGTGAATGCCTAAAACCTTGCGGGTGGTTGATGCAGCGCCGCCACCAAAACCAACGAGAACTCCGGCAGCACCGGTGCGCATCAGGTGAAGCGCGGCGGTGTAGGTCGCTGCGCCACCGACGATCACGGGAACATCAAGTTTGTAGATGAACTCTTTGAGGTTTAGTGGCTCGTGGGTTTTTGAAACGTGCTCAGCTGAAACGGTGGTTCCGCGAATGACGAACAGGTCGACGCCGGCCTTGATCACAGTGTCGCTGAACTCAGCAGCGCGCTGGGGTGAAAGCGCGCCGGCAACAGTCACTCCTGCTGCGCGAATCTGTGCGATGCGGTCGCGAATCAACTCGGCCTTGATTGGCTCTGCATAAATCTGTTGCAGACGACGCGTTGCCTCTGAGCCCGAGAGCTTTGAGATTTCTTCAAGCTGCTTTGTGGGGTCTTCATAGCGGGTCCATAGACCTTCAAGGTCAAGAACTCCCAAGCCACCCAACTTGCCGATTGCAATCGCGGTTTCTGGTGAAACAGCGCTGTCCATAGGGGCTGCCAAAACTGGCAAATCAAAACGGTATGCATCGATGTTCCAAGCAGTTGAGACATCTTGCGGGTCACGAGTGCGGCGCGAAGGCACGATTGCGATGTCGTCGAATGCCCATGCGCGAGTTCCGCGTTTTCCGCGACCGATTTCGATTTCAGTCATGTGTATCCCCTAAAAAATATTGCTAGCCGGCGGCTTAGCGGGTTCCGTAGTTTGGCGCTTCGACGGTCATCTGAATGTCGTGCGGGTGGCTCTCTTTTAGGCCAGCTGCAGTGATGCGAACAAACTTGCCCTTTTCTTGAAGTTCAGGAATTGTCTCTGCGCCGACATAGCCCATTGATGCGCGAAGGCCACCGATGAGCTGGTGAGCAACCGATGCAACCGATCCGCGATAAGGAACTCGACCTTCGATGCCTTCTGGCACCAACTTGTCTTCGCGAAGAACGTCGTCTTGAAAATAGCGGTCTTTTGAATATGACTGTGCCTGGCCACGAGATTGCATTGCACCTAGTGAACCCATTCCGCGATATGTCTTGAACTGCTTGCCGCCAACAAAAGTGATGTCGCCTGGTGCCTCATCGGTTCCGGCTAGCAAAGAGCCAAGCATCACTGCGTTTGCACCAGCAACAAGTGCCTTTGGAATGTCGCCAGAGTATTGCAAACCGCCGTCGGCGATGACCGGAACGCCAGCTGGTCGCGCAGCAAGTGACGCCTCATAAACCGCTGTGATTTGCGGCACGCCAACTCCGGCCACTACGCGAGTGGTGCAGATTGAGCCCGGGCCAACGCCAACCTTGACGCCGTCGGCGCCTGCCTCAACCAGTGCCTGTGCGCCCTCGCGGGTTGCCACGTTTCCGCCGATAACGTCAACGTTGCGAGCAAATGGCTCGGCTTTAAGCTTCGAGATCATTTCGAGAACCGCGCGGTTGTGACCGTGCGCTGTGTCAACAACAAGAATGTCAACGCCTGCGTCAATCAGCGCCATTGAACGCTCCCAGGCATCTTGACCAACACCAACGGCAGCTGCAACCAGCAAGCGGCCTGAGGCGTCTTTAGAAGCCATCGGATATTTCTCGCTCTTGTCAAAGTCTTTGACTGTGATTAGGCCGCGAAGTTTGCCGTTGCCGTCGATGATTGGCAGCTTCTCAATGCGGTGCTGAGCAAAAATCGCAATCGCCTCTTCTGGCTTGACGCCAACTGGAGCGGTAATAAGAGGCATAGGGGTCATGACGTCTTTGACCAAAGTTGTGGTGCGCTGAACATCAAGCACAAAGCGCATGTCGCGGTTGGTCACAATGCCGACCAACTTGTCGTCTTCGTCAACAACTGGCAGACCCGAAACGCGGTAGCGAGCGCATAGCTCGTCGACTTCTTGGATGTTTGCCAGTGGGGTTGTGGTGACCGGGTGAGTGATCATGCCGGCTTCTGAGCGCTTGACTAGGTCAACCTCTGATGCCTGACGGTCAAGTGAAAGATTGCGGTGCAGAACGCCGATTCCACCCTGGCGGGCCATTGCGATTGCCAAGCGGGCTTCGGTCACGGTGTCCATCGCAGATGAAAGCAGCGGCACGTTGATTTCGATGCGCTTGGTGATGCGGGTCTTGGTGTTAACGCCCGAAGGAACCACATTTGATTCACCTGGCAGCAGCAAAACATCGTCGTAGGTCAGGCCAACAAAGCCAAATGGATCATGTGAAGTCATGGGATTCCTCGTTATGCGAAGTTCTTTGGTCAAGTCTAACCGCTAGCTGACTTTTGAAATAAGTCGGTAACAATAGAGAGGTAACTTTGTCTTTGGTGAATATAAGGTTGCTTGCGGGCAACTTTTTACTCCCTTTTTGGGGTAATCTTCGAATGCTAAATCGCAACGACGCCATTACGCGTCTTTATTTTTGGAGGTTGGTTTGAGCCAGCTACAACGAGCGCACGTGGGTCGATTCGGCCAACTACTCGGCGTCCTCGCAATCCTCTTTTCTATGGTGTTTGCCGCCGCGCCAAGTGCACATGCGACCGATGATCCGTCAACGTTTGCATACACAATTGCCGGAACACTTCAGCAAGATGACGTGCCGATTCAGGGTGTGAAAATCACTGCATCACAAGATGGCAAAGAGTTTCAGACTGAGTCAGACGAGTTCGGTGAGTGGACAATCATGGTGCCGACTGACGGCAAATGGTCAGTTGCGCTAGACACAGCAACCATTCCAAAGGACTTTTCACTAGCCAGCGCAGACGGCGCAGTTGGCGAAGCAGACCTGACCCAAACCGACTTTGCAGCGGTTTTGTTCAAGTTTGGAAACGCGGGTGTCGTTGAGACTCAAAGCGTTTGGGAGCAGCTTGTCATTCGCACTTTCGCAGGTTTTAACTTTGGTCTGATGCTTGCCATCGCAGCAATCGGCATCACACTCATTTATGGCACCACCGGTCTAAACAACTTTGCCCACGGTGAAATGGTCACCCTTGGCGCAATGATCATGTGGCTGTTCTATTCGTTCCTTCAGTTCAACGTGTTGGTTTCTGGCTTGATTGCAGTGGCCGCGGTGACCGCTTTTGGCTGGTTCCAAGATGCAGCAATCTGGAAGCCACTTCGCAAGCGCCGCCTTGGCCTAAATCAGATGATGATTGTGTCAATCGGTTTTGGAATCACAGCTCGCTACGTTTTGCTTCTGTTGTTCCAGGGCGACACCAAAGACATGTCTGGCGGCCAAACCATCATTCAGCTCGGCCCAATCTTCACAAGCGACGTCACTCTCGTGAGCATGGCAATCAGCGTGCTAGCACTGGCTGGTGTTGCATTGTTCTTGACCCGAACCCGCATCGGAAAAGCAACTCGCGCAGTTAGCGACAACGCTCCCCTTGCTGCTTCAACTGGTATCGACGTCGAGAAAATCATTCGCATCGTTTGGCTTTTGGCTGCAGCTCTGACCGGTCTTGCCGGTGTGCTCTATGGCCTTCAGTTTCAGGCGAGCTGGAGCGTAGGTTTCGACCTGTTGCTCTTGCTATTCGCAGCCGTGACCCTTGGTGGTCTTGGCACCTCACTTGGCGCCGCAGTTGGTGCGCTAATCATCGGTTTGGTCGTTGAGATTTCAACCATCTGGATGCCTTCAGAATTGAAATACGTCACCGGCCTAATCATTCTGATTGTCATTTTGATCGTGCGCCCGCAAGGTGTGCTCGGCAAGAAGCAAAGAATCGGCTAGGGATAAATCATGGATCTAATTGGAATTCTTTCACTCGCCGGAAACGAGCTAATCTCGCCGATGACCATCGGCTACATTTTGTGTGGCATCGGTCTTGCGGTTCACTTTGGCTACACCGGTCTTCTGAACTTTGGTCAGGCTGCATTCGCGGCTCTGGGTGGCTATGGCTTCGCTATTGCAACCCTTGACTTTGGCTGGAACATCTGGGGCTCGATTCTGTTTGGCCTGGTTTGCTCGATGGGCTTTGCAGCTATTTTGGGCATTCCGACCTTGCGTTTGCGCGCTGACTATCTAGCGATTGTGACCATCGCCGCCGCACAGGCGCTGCGCTTCTATGTCGGCTCTTCAACCGCTGAGCCAATCACCGGCGGCTCTGCCGGTGTTAGCCAGTTTGGTGAAGAGTTCTATGGCCTCAACCCGCTGCCAGATGACCTCACCTGGAACCTGGGAACAGTGGCATTCACCTCAGACGAAATCTGGATGCGCATTGTTGGCTGGCTGGTTGTTGCCGTTGCAGTTGTCTTCTTGCTCGCCCTAACTCGCAGCCCATGGGGTCGCGTGCTCAAAGGAATTCGCGAAGACGAAGACGCAGTTCGCGCCCTTGGCAAGAATGTCTTTTCATACAAGCTTCAGGCGTTGGTTATCGGCGGAAGCATCGCAAGCCTCGGTGGAATGGTGTTTGTGATGTCATCTCAGACCAACCAGCCAAGCAACTGGGGAACAAACTTCACTTTCATCACTTGGACCATCTTGCTTTTGGGTGGTGCTGCAACCCTGTTGGGCCCGATCGTGGGTGGCATGGTGTTCTTCGCGATGATGACACTGATCGAGAGCGTTTTGGGCGTGCTGGTTGATGCAGGCCTGTTGCCATTCTTGGCAATCGAGCAAGTCGCTCAAATTCGATTCTTGCTAGTCGGTTTGATTCTGATGATTTTGGTCATCTTCAGACCTCAAGGATTCTTCGGAAACAAGAAGGAGATTCAGTTCAATGGCTAACGAAATCGCTATCGGCGCCGCTGCGCCGGGCTGCAAAAAAGTTGACCCGATTCTGGTTGCCGACAACGTAATTCGCCAGTTCGGTGGTTTGACCGCTGTGAATGTCGAGCACGTTGAGATTCCTCGCGGCAAAATTACCGCCTTGATTGGCCCGAACGGCGCCGGCAAGACCACGTTCTTCAATCTGCTAACCGGCTTCGACAAGCCAAACTCAGGCACCTGGATCTTTGACGGCAAAGACCTCGCCGGGGTTCCTTCATACAAGGTTGCTCGTCGCGGAATGATTCGCACTTTTCAGCTGACCAAGGCGCTTAGCCTGCTCACCGTGATCGATAACATGCGCCTCGGTGCTCAGCACCAGCGCGGCGAGGGCTTCTGGGCTTCGTTTGTTCGACCACTATGGAAGTCACAGGAAGGCAGCATCACCATCAAGGCTGACGAGCTGCTGAAGCGATTCAAGCTTGACGCCAAGCGCGAAGACTATGCCGGATCGCTGTCTGGCGGTCAGCGCAAGCTGCTTGAAATGGCCCGCGCTCTAATGGGTGACCCAAAGCTTGTGATGCTTGACGAGCCAATGGCTGGCGTGAACCCTGCCCTGACTCAAAGCCTGCTCGAGCACATCAAAGACCTAAAGAGCAACGGCACCACTGTTCTGTTCGTCGAGCACGACATGCACATGGTTCGTCACATCTCTGACTGGGTGATCGTTATGGCCGAAGGCAAGGTTGTCGCCGAAGGCCCACCAGCGGTCGTCATGAACGATCAAGCGGTTATCGATGCATATCTAGGTGCACACGCCGACACCGACTTGGGCACTGTTGAAATCAAGGCAATTAAGGCGGGCAAATAATGTCTAACGCGACACCTGTAGTTGAAGCCAAAGACCTGCACGCAGGCTATTTGCCTGGCATCAACATTTTGAATGGCTGCTCGCTGGTTGCAAACCAGGGCGAGCTAATCGGCATCATTGGCCCAAACGGCGCTGGCAAATCGACCCTATTGAAGTCAATCTTCGGTCAGGTCAACATCCGCTCAGGCCACGTCAAGCTGAATGGTGAAGACATCACCAACCTAAAGGCCAACAAGCTAGTCGAGAAAGGCGTTGCGTTTGTTCCGCAAACCAACAACGTGTTCCCTAGCCTGACCATTCAAGAAAACCTCGAAATGGGTGTGTTCCAGAACCCAAAGAGCTTTGATGAGCGCTTTGACTTTGTCACTAGCATTTTTCCGGCACTAGGTGAGCGTCGCGCCCAGAAGGCTGGGTCGCTATCGGGCGGTGAGCGTCAGATGGTGGCCATGGGTCGTGCGCTAATGATCGACCCGTCGGTTTTGCTTCTTGATGAGCCATCAGCCGGCCTTTCACCAGTGCGCCAAGACGAAGCATTCTTGCGCGTGCGTGAGGTGAACGCCGCCGGCGTGACCGTGATCATGGTCGAGCAGAACGCTCGCCGCTGTCTGCAGATTTGCGACCGCGCATATGTTCTAGACCAGGGCACCGACGCTCACACCGGCACCGGCCGCGAGCTGCTGAACGACCCAAAGATGGTCGAGCTTTATCTGGGCAATCTAGCCGAGCTGTAGTTCAAAAGCACTGCTTCAAATTAGAAGTAAACTCTAAAAGTTCGATACAACTCTCTCTTGTATCGACAAAGCAAAACCCCGGGCCATTGGCCCGGGGTTTTGTGTTTCTTCGGTTAATTACTTAACTGATGAACCAAGAACAGTCTTGACTAGCTTGAACTTGCCGTCAGCGCTGTAGCGGTGGATACCGATGTAAGCACCGGTTGGGTCACCGTTCTTGTCGAACTCAATTGCGCCGGTCTTGCCGTCGTAGTTGATCTTCTTGCCGGCCTGTAGAGCCTTTAGACCAGCTGCGAAGCTAGTGACGGTCACCTTGCCAGCGCCAGCCTTTGAGATCTCAGTGATCTGTGACTTGATGCCAGGGCCCGATGCGTCCTTAGCAGCCTGAGCTGCAAGTGCACCGATGATGATTGCGTCGTATAGCGACTCACCGTAGGTGTAGTCGGTTAGAACCTTGCCGGTGTACTTCTTGTATGAAGCAGCAAGCTTCTTCTTGAATGAGTCATCAAGAGCCTTACCAGGGATCGATGCCTTTGCACCGTTTAGGTATGAAGCGTATGACTCTGCTGAGTAGTCAACAGCGTTACCGTCTACTAGGTAGACGTTTCCGCCTGAGTAGCCCTTGGCCTGAAGAGCAGGAATGATCTTCTTTGACTCGTTGTAAGAAACGATTACAACTGCGTCTGGCTTGCCAGCTAGTGCCTTGTCAACGTATGAAGCAAAGTTGGTCTCGGTCTCAGGGAATGAGATTGAGGTAACTGAAGCCTTGCCCTTTTCTAGAACTGACTTGACCTGTGCGTTTAGACCAACACCGTATGAGGTGTCCTGGTATAGAACTGCAACTGATGAAGCGCCATCCTGAAGGATCTGGTTTGCAAGAACGCGGCCCTGAAGAAGGTCTGATGGAGCAGTACGGAAGTAGTAGCCGTTGTCCTTCCAGTTGGTCAAGTCAGGAGCGGTGTTTGAACCTGAGATCTGAACAACCTTTGCACCAGTGATCTTGTTGATGATCAAGCGAGTGCGAGCAGATGATGCTGCGCCGATGATTAGGTCAACCTTCTGTGAAAGAAGCTTGGTTGCTGAAGCCTGTGAAACAGCTGGGCTGTCGCCGTCGGCCTCGTCAAGAATGCCTGCAAGCTTGACCTGCTTGCCAAGAACACCGCCAGCTGCGTTGATCTCGTCGATTGCTAGGTGGATACCTGCGATCTCTGGTGGAACTAGGAATGACAGTGCACCGGTTAGTGGGGTGATTGCACCGACTACTAGCTGGTTGTCTGCTGCCTGCGCAGGAATTGAAACACCTGCGGTTAGCGCAACAGAAGCGACGGCTGCAACAACGGTGGTTGCAACGGTGCGCTTTGATGAAAATACGCTCATTGAGTTTTCTCCTTGTTTGGTTTTAGGAACCACAGACAGCAATGTCTGCATACCTGGGCACAAGTTTAGTTTCCGCAAAGAATGACAACAAACGAGTTGAAACAAAATGAAACGACAATTTGAGTCAGCAAATCAGTCGGCTTCGAATTTCGTTGAATTTGCCAATTCAGCAGAATATTTTCGAACTATTTAGTGCTTAAATTTTCGGATTTAGTTGAAAAGGCCCGAATTTAGCCAATTGTAAAAGTTTGATTTCATCTCTGAAAATTGCCTAAAAATAGATC
>CALDKR010000030.1 GCA_937898095.1 uncultured Rhodoluna sp. | reverse complement strand
CAAAGCGCATTTGCACCGGCTGCGAAGTCAAGGCTCAGTGCCTCGACTATGCACTAAAGAATGACGAGCGCTTTGGCATTTGGGGTGGCCTTTCAGAGCGTGAGCGTCGCAAGCTCAAAAAGCGTGCCTAAGCTGCGGCTAAAGCCGTAATCATGAAGCCTCAAATTGCCGCAGTCGTTCTGGCGCACGATCAGCCTGACTACTTATCGGTCACCCTGCAGGCTCTAGCAAATCAAACGCTTCAACCAGACACTGTTTTGGTTATTGACAGCTCGACCGGTTTTGAATGTCGCACCATTGCCGAAGGTCATCCAGATTTCAACTATTTGCAAATTGACCCATCATCAAATCTCAAGGCAGCGATTGAGATTGCGATCGCTCACCTTGATGAAGCCGTCAAATGGGCATGGCTTCTGCACGACGATTCTGCTCCTGAAAAATCTGCGCTCGCTGAACTAGTAATCACCGCTGAAAAATCGCCGTCGGTGGCTCTGGTTGGCCCCAAGCTTTTGAGTTGGCAAAACCCTCGAGAAATTCTTCAAATTGGCCTGACTCTTGCGCCAAACGGCGACATCTTCTCGCCAATCACTGGCCAGTTAGACCAAGCGCAACACGACGACATCGACGACGTATTGGCAATTTCAACGGCCGGCGCTTTAGTTCGACTCGATGCCTATGGGGCCATCGGTGGCTTGGCAAAAAATGCGCCCGCCTTGGCTGCAGATTTGGATTTGTCAATTCGCGCCCGCCTGGCTGGGCATCGAGTGCTGGTTTCGCCAAAGGCAAAGGTTGTTCACGCAGCGCTTTCACTGAGCGGTCAGCGACCAAAGCGCTGGCTTCGAGCTCAACCACGAACCGCTGTCAGGCGCGCTGAGATTCATTTAAAACTGACCCACGCAGCGCCAATTAGCGCTTTTTTCTACTGGTTCTTTTTGCCCCTGATTGGCCTTGGTCGATCAATCACCGCAATTGCCACAAAGCAACCGCAGAGAATTCTTGCTGAAGTCTCGGCATCAATTTGGGGCTGGTTCACCATTTTTGCCCGAGTTTCAGGCCGCGCCAACATCAAGCAAATTCGCAAAGTTGGCTTTGGCAAACTTGCGCCTTTGCGTGCCACTTGGCCTCAGGTCAAAGAGAGCCGGCTTGGTCGCTATGACTATGAGTCGGTCGTTGATCAAGCGCAACTTGGTGCACACTCGAGCCACTCAAATTCTGCCGGCCAACAACGCGGATTCACTGCGTCGGGTGGCATCTGGCTTGCGGTGGCGATGCTGCTGCTCAACTTGACCTGGTGGCCGAATGGCATTGCTGCGAATGGCGGCGGAGTGCTGCCGCTGGCCGAAAACTGGCTTGATTTGTTCAACCGTGCAGGCGCGAGTTTTCAAGACATCGGCTTGGGCTACTTTGCACCAAGCGATCCGTTTGTTTGGGTTTTAGCAACTCTTGGGCTGCTCACGTTTTGGACCCCTTCGCTGTCTGTTGCCCTGCTGCTTTTTGCTTTCAAAGCGCTGGCGTTTGTTGCCGCTTGGCGATTGGCGGCCGATCTCACTCGGTCAACCTGGGCGCGCAATGTCGCTGCGTTGGCCTATGCGGTTTATCCATACGCCTTGATCTATCAGAGCGAAGCCAGACTGCCGGCCCTGATCGCATTTTTGTTGCTGCCGGTTTTTGTTCTTGCCACGCTTAGGGTTGCCGGGCTAACCGCTAGTTCGTCATCAGCCTCGCCACAGCAGCGAGTCACCTGGTTGGCCGTTGCCGGCCTGGCGCTTGCAGCAATCACCGCATCTTTGCCAATTGCGGGCCTAGCCGCCGTCGTCGCCTTGGCCATTTTGGCTTTGGCGCGAATCAAGCGACTCGGTTATTTGCTCTGGATTCCGCTGCCAACTGCAGCCATTTTCGGCCCAACCGTGCTGTTCTATGTATTGAGCATCAAGCAACCACTCGGTCTTTTGGCTGACCCGGGTTTGCCTCAGGCAACTAGTCGTTTGCCGTTGGTCGATTTGAACTCATTTGGCTTGGCCGGCTGGCCATCAATCACGGCCGCCCAAACCGCACTATTGCTCTTTGTGATTTCACTAGGGGCCATGTTGTTCAGGCGAATCGCAAGCGCAGCAATTCTGGCAATCTCAGCAATTGCCCTTTTGGCAGTTTCGACTCTTGCCGATCAGGTTCAAATTTCTGCCGTTGGTGTCGGTTCAACAACACAGTCTGAGCAGTCAATCGACCTTGGTTCGGCCGGCCTAATGGCTGCAGTGGCAGTCATCACAAGCATTCTTATCGGCTGGCTGATTGATGGCATTAAGCGCAAACCGCTGCAAAATTCTGTGTCAGCAGCTCTTGTTGCAGTCTTGGCAACCTCGGCAATCGCATTTGCCTGGGCAAATCCGAGCCAGCTTCACTATTCAGATGGCCGCGCGGTGCCATCGATTGTCGCAGCTGAAGCCAAAGCCGGCAGCAACCTGAAGCTGCTGTCTATTCGGCCTTCATTGAACGAAAATTCAGATCTAGTTTTTGCCGCCGAATTAGTCAACGGAGATGGCGTGCAGCTCGAAGATGTGAGTTTGAGCTATCGATTTGCAGTTTCAGACATCTCGGCTGAGTCTGAATCATTCAGCCAGGTTGCTCAACTTGTCGCAGACTTAGCCTCGGGTACTGATGGGCAAATTAAGTCGACTCTTCAGCAGCTCAACCTCGGATACGTGCTTATTTCAAACTCTGATTTGCCTCAAGCCGCTGACTTGGCATTTTCACTAGATTCAATTGCCGAGCTCGAGTCGGTGGGCAAGACTGAATTTGGTCAACTTTGGCGAGTTCGCGAGCCGGCCAAGTCAACCAACAATCAGGCTGATTCTGACCAACCTGCCTGGTCAATAACCAAGGGTGTGCAGCTGGCCATCATTCTGAGTTTTGCGCTGATGGCTTTGCCGAGTCGAGGTCGTCGACGCACAGAACACGAGAGTGAAATTTTTGTCGATGAAAACGAGGATGCAAATGCTTAAGCGCATCTCACTTTTGCTGTTGGTTGCAGCCATCGCCGCCGGCACATTATTTGTTGCCGATTTGCCGGTTCTAAAAAATTGGCAGTTATCAATTGGTGAAATTCCAAAAGCCACCGAAATCGCGGTCAAGCCCCGAGATTTGAACCTTGTCTGCCCAGGAGCATTGAACTTAAGTGGCGGCAAAGGCGGCAACAAGCTTGGGGTCTTCAGCCAACTGAACACTGCCCTTGTTTCAACGAATCAAAACCGCCTCGATGGCGTGATTTTTGAAACCCGCGGTCTTGCAGTTGACTCGATGCCAGGTTCGACCCCAGAGCGCATTGTCGAACCAATTTCGATTTCTGCAGTTGACGCAACTGGCCAAACCCCGCAGGGCTCTTCACTGCTGAGTGCAAATCAGATTCAACTCGCTAGCGAGACAACGATGGCCGGCCTTGCCGGAACCCAATGTCAGAAGCCAGATCACGAACAATGGATCATCGGTGGCGACACAACAGTTGGTCGCGAAGCTGTTTTGGTTCTAGCTAACCCGAGTGCTGTCTCGGCAAATCTCGACATCCAGATTTTTAATCAGGCGGGCGCTGTCGATTCGACTGGCCTCAACGGTTTCTCGGTTGCAGCCGGAAAAACTCAGTTGGTTCAGTTGTCTTCAATCGTGCCGCGCACCAAGACATTTGCAATTCACATCACCGGCCGCGGTGGGGCAGTGGCAGCCTGGGTTCAGCAAAAGACCGTGCGTGGTTTGAGTGCCGCCGGTGTTGACTTTATTTCGCCAAACCCAGAGTTTGCAAAGACCCAGTTTGTGCCCGGTGTTCTGATTCGCGGCTCGAAAACCGCCAAAAAGCTAATTGGCAAAAACACCGATTATTCTGACTTGATTCCGAGCATTCGCGTGTTTGTTCCAGGTGAAAAATCAGCCAAAGTGACCATTCAGGTTTTGGGTTCTAATGCCAAATCGTTCGGCACTGTCGTTCAACAAGACGTAGTCGCGGGTCGCGTGGCCGATGTTCCGATCAGCGGTCTTGCCGATGGCGACTATGTTGCAATCGTTTCGGCCAATGTCGAAATTGCAGCCTCGATGAACATCTCACGCGTGGTTGCTGGCAATAATCCGCCTTCAGATTTTGCACTTTTGACCGCCGCCGAACCAGCCACAAGTGAGCGTGCCATTCGGGTTCCAACTTCAGGAATCTCAAAACTGAGTTTCGTGAATGCTGATAGCAAGTCAAACACTGTCTCGCTTAGAGTCGACGAAAAGACCCTGACTTTTGAACTTTCAGATGCCGATTCAAAAGTCATTGAAGTCAAGCCAGGTGCTCTGGTTAGCTTTAGTTCAACCAGGCCAGTCGCTGCCGCCATGGTTATTGATCTCGACGGTGCATTCACTAGCCTGCCGATAACCGACTATAAAAACCTGGCCGAA